>JAEYZO010000931.1 GCA_023428035.1 Pseudomonadota bacterium
GTTCAATGGTGGGGGGACGGTTTCGGCGACCCGCGCCCACTCCCGATGGGCGCGCTCGAGCAGGGCCCTCGCCTCGGGGGTGCGCACCCTGGGCGTGGTCTCAAGCCAGCTGATGAGCTTCACGAGCAGGGTGGCCTCGCCCACGCGCAGGAGGTCGTCGACGCGCTCGTCGGGCCCGTGGAGCTTGAGCGTGGTGCGTACCCGCTGGGCGCGACGGACCGCGGCGGTGAGGCCGGCGCTGGCCTTGAAGACACGCTGGAGCGCGCGCTGGCGGGTGCGCGCTCCCGAGAGCTTCACGCCGGGCGCGTAGTCGTCGAGGTCGGTGAGCAGCGCCGCGGTGGCGTCGGTGCGGCGGCGGAAGACGGGGGCGTCGTCGTGGCGCTCCCGACCGAGGAGGTGCTCGTAGTTCTGTGATCGGATGCGGCGCATGAAGGTGCGCAGGAGGAGCACCACCGCGGTGCGCACGCGGGCCTCGCCGGCGTCGACGACGCTCCCGCGGAGGAGGCCCTGGCGCACGATCGCGTCGGGGAAGTACCCCGCGCCGTAGCGGTCGATGAGCAGCGGGAGCGCGAGCGCGAGGGCGACGGCGAGGCCAGCGATGAGCAGGAGCTCGAAGGGGAGGCGGGGGTTCCACGCGACGCGGACCGTCGCGGTGACGAGGGCCGCGGTGAGGACCACGAGCCCTACGACGGCGAGGACCGGGCGCGCCTTGAGCGTGAGCGAGACGTCGGCCTCGGGGCGCTCGGCGTCGGCGACCACGAGCCAGTCGAGGGCCGTACCCCTGCGCTGGATGGTCTTGATGAGCGCGTCGATGCCCTGGTTGTCGTAGACCCCGCCGTCGACCAGGGGCACGCCGGCCTCGAACCACGCGCGATGTTCGGGGTTGAGCCCCTCGCGCCGAGCCTCCAGCCACGCCGCCCCGCCGCTGAAGGCGTAGGGAAAGACGAAGGGCTCGATCCCCACGGGGAAGCACGCCGAGGCTGCGACGGCGTCGGCGACGCGGAGCCCCTCGATGTCCTCGCGGGTGAGCCGGCGCGAGGGCGTCGCTCCGCCGCACTGCGGGCCGAAGTTCTGCCGGGGCTGGGTGCTGGCGGCGAAGACGAAGGCCCCGCTGCGGGTGAGCTCGCAGCTCTGGAACACCACCTCGTTCACGCCCTGCGCGGTGCAGAGGCCCTTCAGCGCGGGCGAGGTCTGGTTCGGCGTGAGGCGCTTGAGGTGCGCGTCGACCACGTCGGCGACGCGTCGCGGGAGCGAGGCCTCGGGCTCGTCATCGACGGCGACGGGCTCGTCGCGCAGGGCGCCCTCGATGACCCTGGAGATCTCCTCGAAGTCACGCCTCTGCGCGCGACCCACGGCGTAGAGGGCTGCGGTGATGCACCCGCCTGACACGGCGGTGATGACCTTGACCCGCTCGTCGAGGCCTACCGCGCGCAAGCCCTTGAGCACCCCGAAGGCGTGGCCCGCGGCGCGGATCCCCCCGCCGGACATCCCCACCCCCACGCGGGCCGGCGCGTCGAGCCGCCCGGAGCGCTCGAGGCGGAGGGTCACGGTCTCGCCCGCCTCGTCGCGCCGGGTGAAGCCCACGCGCTCGAAGACCCTGACGAGCGGGCGAGGCGAGACGACCTCGACCCGGTCGGGGGCGTCGCCGTCCTGCTCGGCCTCGATCACGGCGCGCAGGACCTCGGCGAGCTCAGACACCTCGCGAGCGTCGGGGCTCTTCGGGGCGCCATCGAGCCACACCTTCAGCATCGCCTCGGCGACCTCTGCGGAGACCGTGAGCTTCGCGAGCGGGTCGTTCTTCAAGGGCTCTCGCCGAGTGACCGACCAGAGCCGCGGGCGCGCCCCCTCGGCGGCGGTGAGCGTGAAGCGCAGTGACGTGACGGTGGTCATCGAAGCAGCTCCCCCGGGTGACGTCCCCTGGAAGGTATCGCTCACGGAGCCGCGCGCACACCTGGAGAATCGGGCGATAGATCGACCTGAGCCGTGGGGCGGTCCATGATGACCGGGCGTTGAACTCCAGAGCCCCAGCGACCTTGAACCCGCTCACGTCCCTGGTGAGCGCCATCCAGGCACGCGTTCCCGTGCGCGTCGTTCTCCGGCGTCACAACGAGGCCGAGGCCGCGCGCATCATCGAGGCCTGGCCGCAGCGGGTCGACCCCTCACCCAAGGGCGGCCACTGCGTGGTGCTCACCGCCGACCGCTCGGGCAAGGGCGACGCGGCGCGCTGGGTGATCCACCTCGACCGGGTGGCGATGGTCGAGCCCCTCGCCCCCGACGCCCTCGGCCACCGCTGAGAGGGTCAACCCAACCTGCGCTCGACCTCGTCGTAGAAGACCGCCACCGTCGGGTCGTCGATGTTGGTGAAGCGGAGCTCCCGCACGGCGCTCGCGGGGTGCGCGGCGAACCACTCCAGGGCGGCGTCGACCATCACCTCGGCGCAGAGCTCCTTCGGGAAGCCGAAGATCCCCGAGCTGATGGCCGGGATCGAGACGGACTTCGCCGTGAGCTTCTCCGCCGCGTCGAGGGTGTTGCTCACCGCCGCTCGGAGCTCCTCGGGCTCGCCCACGTCACCGCCGTGCCAGATGGGGCCGACGGCGTGGATGACGCTCTTCGCGGGCAGGGCATACCCGCGGGAGACGGCGACCTCTCCGTTGCGGAGCTTTCCGTTGCGCTCGACCCAGGCGTCGCACTCGAGCTGCAGGTCGAGGCCGGCCCGTCGGAGGATGGCCCCGGCCACGCCGCCCCCGTGGGCGAGCCAGCCGTTGGCGGCGTTGACGATTGCGTCGACCGCCTCGCGGGTGATGTCGCCCCTCACCACGCGCAGCTTCTGCCCCGTGGGGAGCACGCGCTCGGCCTTCACCTCGGTCATCGCTGTGTATTGTAGAGACCAATGCGCGCAGGCTGTCCAAGTCCAGGCAGGGTGAGGGTGGGGGAGCGACGGGCGGGGTGGGCCGCCCC
>JAEYZO010000658.1 GCA_023428035.1 Pseudomonadota bacterium
GAGCGAGCTCTTCGGCCACGAGAAGGGCGTGTACACCGGCGCCGACAAGGCCCGGCCGGGGCTCTTCCGCGAGGCCGAGGGGGGGACGATCTTCCTCGACGAGGTGGGCGAGCTGCCCCTGCAGCTCCAGGTGAAGCTCCTGCGAGCGCTGCAGGAGAAGAAGATCCGCCCGCTGGGCCTGACCGCCGAGGTGGCGGTCGACGTGAGGGTCGTCGCCGCGACCAACCGCGACCTGCAGGTGATGGTGCGCGAGAAGAAGTTCCGCGAGGACCTCTACTACCGGCTCAACGTCCTGAGCATCAAGCTGCCGCCCCTGCGCGAGCGCCGCGAAGACCTCCCGCACCTGCTCACGCACTTTCAGTCGCGCTTCGGCCACGAGCTCGGCCGGCCCCTCTTGAGCTTCGACACGGCCGCCATGCGCTGCCTCCTCGACTACGACTGGCCCGGCAACGTGCGCGAGTTCGAGAACGTGATCGAGCGCGCCATGACCCTCGCGCAGGGGAGCGCCTGCACCCTCGACGACCTGCCCGCCGAGGTCGTCGGCCGCGCCGCCCCGCAGCCCGGCGTGATCGCCCTGCCCCCCGAGGGGATCAACCTCGAAGAGACCCTCGAGGGCATCGAGCGGAGCCTCATCCGTCAGGCCCTCGACCGCACCCGGGGCGTGCGCACCCGCGCCGCGGGGCTCCTAGGGCTGACCTTCCGCTCGCTGCGCTACAGGCTCCAGAAGCTCGGGATGGCCGCCGAGGCCGGAGGCGCCGACGACGGCGACGACGCCGACGCCTAGCGACGCTGCGCGGAGAACGTCGGGGTAGGGGTTTCGCGGGGCGCGGGTGTCGTGGCAACCTCGTCGTCGGAGCGGCGCGTCGGCGCCCTCCACGGAGGTGATGCACCCATGCGCGCGCGAGCACAGTCGGGCATGACGCTGATGGAGCTGATGATCGTCGTGGTGATCCTCGGCGTGCTCGCGGGCATCTCGACGTTCGCGTACTCGGCGTACATCCGGCGCTCGCGGGCCTCAGAGGCCACGACGATGCTGGCGGCGATCGCCAACCGTGAAGACGCCTACCGCTCGGAGTTCGGCCGCTACGCCTCCGCCGCGGCCTCGTCGCCGGCGGGCTACCCCGGGGGCGTGGGCCTGAGCAACGCCTGGCCCACGGCGGCGCCCGGCCCCACCCGGGTACCCTTCGTGACCTCGTCGATGCCCGTCGAGTGGAACCAGCTCGGCTTTCGCCCCACGGGCGACGTGCGCTACCGCTTCGTGGCCGCGGCGGGCACCGCCACCGACGCTCCCCCGGGCGAGAGCGGCTGGGCGACGAACCCCAACCGCGACCTCTGGTACATCACCGAGGCCTACGGTGACCTCGACGGCGACTCGCGGATCTCGACCTTCCGGATCTTCTCGGGCAACGGCAACCGCATCCGGATGACGAGCGAGCTGGAGTGAGCTCCGCGGCGGCGCGCCCGCCCTCCGAGGTGGCGGTGACGGCGGCGGGGCTCGCGGTGATCGCCCTCGCGGCCCTGGCGACCTCGCCCCTGCGCGCGTCGCTCTCGCGGCGCTTCGACGCGGGGCGAGCGCCCCTCGACGAGGCGACGATCCCGAAGGTGAACGTCGCGAGGGTGATCTCGCTGGGGCACACTGAGTGGTTCGCCGACCTGCTCTGGGTGAACGGCACGATCTACTACGGCGAGAGCCTCTTCGCGCGCACCGAGGGCCGCTACCTCGCGCGCTACGGCGAGGTGATGACCAGCCTCGACCCGAGCTTCAGGCTCCCGTACCTCTGGGCAGCGCTCGCGCTCACCTACCACACCACCGACCGCACCCGAGAGGACGTCGAGCGCGCGGTGGGCTTCCTCGACGCGGGGGCGCGGAGGTTCCCGAGCGACGGGGAGCTCCAGTACCAGCTCGGCTTCGCGCTCTGCGTCGAGCTCGCGCAGCGGCACCCGGTCGACTCCCCCGAGCGAGCGCGCATCATCGCCCGGGGCGCCGAGCACCTGCGCCGGGCCGCCCTCGCGGGCGCGGGCCCCGAGTGGCTGAGCCTGACCGCGGCGCGCTACCTCACGATGAGCGGCCGGGGCTCCGACGCGATCGAGGTGCTCCGCGACAGCCTGGTGAGGGTCGACAACGCCGGGTACCGCTCGGCGATCGAGCAGCGCCTCGAGGGGATGATCCGCGCGAACGGCGCCGAGGACCCGCTGCTGCCTGCGATCCGCGCGGCGGAGCAGGCGCGGCAGGCGGAGTTCCCGTACCTGCCGTCGTCGCTCCACCTCTTCATCGCGCCGAGGGCCCTCGACGCGCCGCCGTGACGCTCACTCGAGCGGGCGGTTACGCAGGTCGGTGGTCTGCCCCGCGGTGATGTTCACGCTGAAGCGCGAGCGCGCGTTGAGCTCGTCGTTGACGCAGGTGATGGAGTAACTGCCGGCGGGGAGGTTGAGCCGGCGCGGCGTGCCGAACGACCCGCCCTGGCCCGGGATGGAGCAGGTGGACGCCGGGCGCGTGGAGATGAGCAGCGTGCCGGTCTCGCCGCCCGAGGGGCGAGGGCTCGCCGCGGCCGACGCGACGGGGGTCGTGTTGGCGCGAGG
>JAEYZO010000959.1 GCA_023428035.1 Pseudomonadota bacterium
GTGCGCGGGCGCCGCGCGTCGTCGCGGCTGGCGGGCAGCCGCACCCAGAACCTGCTGCCCTTGCCCACCTCGCTCTCGACGCCGACCTCGCCGCCGTGGAGCTCGACCAGGCTCTTCACCAGCGCGAGGCCGAGCCCCGTGCCCTCGAACCTCCGCGAGATGCCCCCCTCCAGCTGCTCGAAGGGGCGGAAGAGCCGCGGGCGCTCCTCGGGGGAGATCCCGATGCCCGAGTCGACCACGGCGAGCTCGACCTGCCCTCCGACGAGGGAGACCTCGACCCGCACCCTGCCCCCCGCGGGGGTGAACTTCACCGCGTTCGACAGGAGGTTGTAGGTGATCTGCCGGAGCTTTCGCCCGTCGGCGTCGACGGTGGTGAGCCCTGGGGCGATGGAGCGCGAGAGCGACACGCCGCCCTTCGACGCCCGCTCGCGCATGATGGTGAGCGCGTTGTCGACGAGGGACTGGATGTCCACCGGCTCGACGTCGAGGTCCATCCGGCCGGCCTCGATCTTCGAGAGGTCGAGGATGTCGTTGATGAGCGACAGGAGGTGCCGGCCGCTCTGGTAGATCTCGGTCACGTAGTCGAGCTGCTCGTGGGCGAGGTCTCCCAGGAGCCCGTCTTTCAGCGCCTCGGAGAAGCCGATGATGGCGTTGAGCGGCGTGCGCAGCTCGTGCGACATGCTCGCGAGGAACTCGGTCTTGAGCTTGTTCGCCTGCGCGAGCTCGCGGTTCTGCGCCTCGATCTTGTGCGAGCGCTCGTTGAGCTGCTGCGAGAGGTCCCTGAGCTCGCGGAACTGCCTGATGCCGTGCAGCCCGATCGCGACCTGCCCCGCGATCTGCCCGAGCCACGAGCGCTCGCGCTCCGTGAGCCGGGCCTGCGCGGCCCCGACGATCACCCCGAGGAGCCGCTCGCGGTGCATCAGCGGCAGCGCGAAGAGCGACGCCGTGGGCAGCACGCCCACCCCCGTGTCGAGCGCGAAGGGGTGCCCCGCGGGGGCGTCGACGAACACCGGCTCGCGCCGCGCCGCGGCCTGGCCGACGAGGCCCTCGCCGACCCTGAAGCGCTGGAGGGTGTATCCCGGCGCGAGGCTCAGCCCGGCGTCGAGGGCGAGGCCCCCCTGCCACTCGTCGTACTCGTAGAAGGCCAGCGGGCGGTACCCGGCCTCGTCGGCGAGCACGCTCAGCACCTCGGCGGTGGGCGCCTCGGCCTCCCCCTGGCGGCTGAGGGTGGTGACCACCCGCGCGCCGATGCGGTCGTTGCGCGCGGCGACGGCGAGCTCCTGGCTCTTCTGCGCGAGGGCGGCCTCGGCGGCCTTGCGCTCGCTGATGTCTCGGATCACCCCGGTGAAGCGGCGCTCGCCGCCGAGCCACATCTCGTTGAGCGAGATGTCGAGGGGCACGCGCGAGCCGTCCTTGCGCAGGCCCACCAGCTCGCGGACGTTGCCCATGAAGGTCCCGCGGCCGGTCTCGATGTAGCGCCGCAGGTACCCGTCGTGCCGTCCGCGGTCAGGCTCGGGCATGAGCAGTGAGATGTTCCGGCCCAGCACCTCGCTCGCCGCGTAGCCGAAGATGCGCTCGGCGCCGCGGGTGAAGGTCGAGACGACCCCGGCCTCGTCGATCACCACGATGCCGTCGGTGACCGTGTCGAGCACCGTGGCGGCGTAGGTCTGGAGGCTCGCGCGCTCGGCGTCGGCGCGCTTCGTCGCGGAGATGTCCCGCGCGATCTGCGACACGCCCACGACCCGCCCGGCCGCGTCTCGGATGGGCGAGAGCGTGACGGAGACGGCGATGTCCTGGCCGTCGCTGCGCCGTCGCGTGGTCTCGAAGTGCTCGACGCGCTCGCCGACCCTGATGCGCTCCATGAGCCGCGCGTGCTCCTCGACCCGGTGAGGCGGCGCGAGCAGCGCGGCGGAGCGGCCGAGCACCTCCTCCGCGGCGTGGCCGAAGATCGTCGCCGCGCCGGCGTTCCAGCTCGTGACCTCGCCCTCGAGGGTGGTGCTGAAGATCGCGTCGTCGGAGGACTCGACGATGGCGGCGAGCCTGGCCTGGGCGCCCTCTCCGGCCTTGCGCGCGGTGATGTCCTCGGAGATGCCGAGCACGAAGCGCGGCGCCCCCGACGCGTCGAGGACGGGCACCTTCCAGGTGTGCAGGAGGCGTCGGCCGGCGCGGGTCTGGACGGTCTCCTCGGGGATCTCCACCGGCGCGGCGGTCGCGATGGCCTCCCGCGAGGCGGTGATGGCCGGCGAGGCGTCGGTCGGGAAGAGCTCGTCGCGCGTGCGCCCGAGCACCTCGGCGCGCGACATCCCGAGGATCTCCTCGCCGGCGCGATTGAGGTGCAGGAACGACAGCCGCTCGGCGTCCTTCACCGACACCATCTGCGGGATGTGCTCGAGCACGGCGTCGAGGAGGCGGTTGGCCTGCTCGGCGTCGGCGCGGACCTCGGCGTTGCGGAGCGCGCCGTGCAGCCGGAGCTCGCGCTGCCGGCGCTCGGTGACGTCAGAGATCACCCCCACGAAGCCGTGCACCACCCCCGCCGAGACGTCGGGGATGTACTGCACCTGGGCGTACCGCGCCGGCCCACCGGCGGGGTCGGGGATCTCCCGCTCGAAGGACTGGGCCTCGCCCCGGAGCGCGGCGACGACGTAGGGCAGGTTCAGCGGGTAGACCGCGCCCAGCACCTCGGCCATCGTGCGCCCGGTCATCGCCTCGGGCTTGACGCCGAACCACCGCTCGCTCGCGGCGTTGGCGAGCTGGCACCGCTGACCGGCGTCCCAGTACGTGAGCAGGTCGGGCACGCGGTCGAAGACCGTGGCGTAGAGCGCGAAGCGGGGGAGGAGGGTCTGGTGCTCGACCTCGCGCTGGCGGAGCCGGGCGGTCTCGGTCACGTCCTCGACGCGGTGGATGATGTACCGGACCTCGCCGTCGGCGCCCAGCACCGCGGAGTTCACCGGGCTCCAGTGACGCTCCTCGAAGCCGCCGCCCTCGGACTCCGGCCGTCGGATGTCGTAGCGCTGCACCGCCATCGCGTCGGAGCCGCGGGAGGCGAGCACGCGCTCGAGCGACGCGCGGAGGTTGCGCGCGCCCGTCGCCGAGGGGTCGTCGGGGTTGTCGGGGAAGACCTCGAAGAGTCCGCGGCCGACGATGTCGTCGCGCTTCGTCATCGTCGCCTTCAGGTAGGCGTCGCTGACGGCCACGATGGTCAGGTCGGGCGAGAGCGCCAGGAAGAGCCCCGGCGCCGACTCGAAGAGGGCGCGGAAGTCCGGCATCTGTGTTTCTTGGATGCGTCTCTCAGGGGGTCGACGCGTCGCGCCGCGCGCGGGCCAGGACGACCTGCGCCACGGCGCGCTCCCGCGACCAGGAGTAGCCCTCGCAGACGAACTCCGGCGGCGCCCAGCGCTCGCCGTCCCACTCCTCGGTGAGGAGCGTGACCCGGAGGTTGCCGTTGGGGTTCACCCTCAGCAGCACGTGGTCGCGGTTGACCCCGTCGGAGTCGAGCAC
Organism: Pseudomonadota bacterium; assembly: GCA_023428035.1. Lineage (GTDB taxonomy): Bacteria > Myxococcota_A > Polyangia > Polyangiales > JAEYZO01. Next base: position 3,499 of record JAEYZO010000959.1, read on the forward strand.
GGCGTCGATGGCCATGCGCCCCTCGTCGACGCGCACGTCGCGCCAGCGGGCGTCGATGGCCGTCGCGCGCGCGGCGTTGAAGACGTCGGGGGCCGCCACGCGGCTCGAGAGCACCAGCGGGCGGTAGGTGCGCACGCCCTGGTAGAACACCGACGAGCAGCTCGCGAGGGAGAGCAGCGCCGCGGCGCCCACGCCGCGCACCCAGCGGCGGTGGGCGGCCCAGAGG
>JAEYZO010000967.1 GCA_023428035.1 Pseudomonadota bacterium
GGCGTCATAGCCCGCGGTCACCGCGCGACCGCCGGTGAACGACACGCGCGCGAGGCCGGCGCCCATGCGCGCGACGCGCACCTCGGCGCCCCGATCGACGTAGGTCGCGACCTCATGGATCGACCCCACCGTCGGCTGCGCCCACGCGACGCGCGACGCGCCGACGGTCAGCGCGACCGCGACGGTGACACCTGAGACGACACGCCGAAGCACATTGACATTGATATTTGTTTTCACTATCAGCCGTCAAGCATGACTTCCAGGTCTTTTTCTGGGTGGTTGTTCGTGGCGCTCGCTCTCGCGGCGGGATGCTCGTCGGCGAGCGGCGACCCCGCGACGACGCCGGACGCATCGGTGGCTGATGCGAGCTCGACCGACGGCGGGGCGCACGACTCTGGCCCGCGCCCGGGTGACGCCCTGATCGTGGGCGACGCTCCCTCGGAGACCGACGCGGGGGGCGCTGCGCTCTGCGGCGCGACGGAGGTGCCCTGCACGGACCAGAGCGTCGCGAGGCTGCGCCTCTTCGACACGGTGAACCCCGCCGCGGTGACCGAAGAGGGCACGACCGCGGGGGAGTTCCGTACGCTGGTCGACGCGCGCGCGGGGGGCTCGATGTCGACGCAGTCGTTCGTGTACCTGCGCTTCACCGACGCGGGGCTCGCGAAGGTCGAGGTCAGCGACGAGGGCGCCTTCACCTCGATGGACTGGGACCTCGCGGTGCGCCGCTACGTGATCCGCCTCAACAGCGGCGTCGGGGGGCCGAGCTGCGTGCAGGCCGCGCGCGCCGCGCCGGGCACCACCTTCGAGGCGCTCACCGCCGCGCCCACGAACGTCGCGTGGCGCACCGAGGGCTACTTCACCGACTCCTGCGAGCTGGTGAACGACGGCTCGGGCATCGGCGCGCCGGGCACCGCCCTGTCGAGCTTCTGGTCCTACCGCTCCTGCGTGCAGATGACCGGGAACGTCTTCGCGATCCGCCTGCGCAGCGGGCGCCACGTGAAGCTCCAGGTGCTCTCGTACTACTCCCCCACCGCGCAGGCGGCCTGCGACTCGACGGGGATGGTTCCGTCACCGAACGACGCGGGCATGGTGCGCTTGCGCTGGGCCTTCATCGACGGATGAGACTCGGCCTCGCCGCCACGGCCCTCACGCTCGCCGCCTGCGGAGGCTCGGACCCGACGGTCGGCGTCTCTGTCGAGGCGCTGCGGCCCGACACGCCCGACGGCGGCGAGGCGCCTCCGCGCTTCGACCCGGGCGAGGTCGTCGAGCGACACCTCTCCCCGGGCGGAGCCGTGGCCGTCCACTTCACCCGCGCGGGGCGCAACGCGGTCCCCAGCGCCGACGCGGATGGAGACGGCGTGCCCGACGCGGTGAGCGAGACCGCGCGCGTCTACGACGCCGTGCTCGCGCACCAGAGGGACGTGCTGGGCTTCAGGCCTCCGCCCGCCGACGGTGACGTACCCGTCGACAACGGCGGCGACGCGCGCTTCGACGTCTACCTCGTCGACTTCGCGGGGCGCGCCGACGGCGCCTTTCGCCGCGAGCGCTGCGCCCCGGCGGTGAACCCCGCGGCCTGCGCCGGCTACATGCTCCAGGAGAACGACTTCGCGGGCTACCGCTACCGCTCGTTCTCCGAAGGCGCGCGCACCCTCGCGAGCCACGAGTTCTTCCACGCGGTGCAGGCCGGCTACGACCCCGGCCAGGGCGCCGTGCTCTCAGAGGCCACCGCGGTGTGGGCCACCGAGCGCTTCGACCCCTCCCTCGACGACCTCGAGCGCCTCTCCGCGGGCTACCTCAACGCGACCGACCGCTCCCTCGACCTCGACCCCGCAGGCCCCGTCGACGCCTTCAGCTACGGCGTCGGCCTCTTCTTCGAGCACCTCAACGCGCGGGTCGACCCGGGCCTGGTGCGCGCGCTCTGGGAGGGCTCCCGCGACGCGCGCTGGCTCGTCGTGCTCGACGGTCTCCTGCGCGAGCGCCACGACACCAGCTTCGCCGCGGTCTTCGACGACTTCTGCCGCCGCAACCTCTTCACCGCCGCGACCGCCGACCCCGCGCGAGGGTGGCCCCAGGGCGCCTCGCTCCCCGCCCTCCGCATGGAGCGCGTCACCGCGCCGGTCTCGGTCGAGCGCGTGCGGCTCTTCTACGCCTCGGCCCGCTACTGGCGCGTCGACGCCGCCGGGAGGAGCTCGCTCCGCGTCGCGCTACGTCCCCCCACTGAGGGAGACCGCTCCCTCGACGGCGTGCGCCTCCACCTCGCGACGCGCGCGGGCAACACCCTGGGAGGGGTCCTCACCGTCGACGACCTCGGCGCGGTGACCGAGGTCTCGCTCGCGGGCGCGGGCTCGCTCGTGGTCGCGCTGGTGAACACCCGCCTCGAGGGCGAGTCGCTCAGGCCCGGCCTCTGCGTGGGAGACGCCGACGAGGTGCGGCGCTGCCTCGGCCTCCCCGAGCCCGTCGACGCGGGCGCGACAGACGACGTCGGTGTCGCGAACGACGCTTCACCCTCCCCCGCCCCGTCTCCCGCCGCGGGCTGCGCGGTCTCGCCC
>JAEYZO010000664.1 GCA_023428035.1 Pseudomonadota bacterium
GTGCTCACGCACAAGATCGTCGGCCCCGCCTAGCGGATGCGGCGCTTGATGTGGAGGGTCAGCCGCGGAGAGCTGACGATCACCGAGCGGCTGCGCGAGGGCGACGAGCTGGTGTCGCTCTTCGAGGCCTTCACGTCGATGGTCGCGGCGCTCCGCGCGGCGCACGCGGCGGACCTCGCCGCCCTCGACGAGGCCCTCGACAAGCTCGAGAAGGACCAGGCGACGCACCCCGGCGCGACGCGCTTGCGCGAGGCGATGACGAAGATGCGCGCGAGGCGGGGGCCCGACGAGCAGGCTTCAGACGTCGCCCCGGAGGTCAGCGGCGAGACGCGTTGACCAGCGCGCCCTCGGGCGAGAGCGTGTACGGGCCGGTGGGGATGCGCGGCAGCACGGGGAGGACCCGCTCGCGGTGCTCCTCGGGGCAGGCCCAGCCCTTCTCGCACAGGCCGTCGGCGACGGTGGTGCGCACGCGGGTGCTGTCTTCGCGGCCGAGCAGCGCGTAGAGCGGCCCCGCGGAGCCCACGTCGCCGCGCGCGAGGAGCGTGCGCACCGCGTGGAAGCGGGTGTCTTCGTTCACGTCGTCGAGGAAGGGGAGCACCGCGGCGGAGACGCGGGGGTCGTCTTCGTCCTCGAGGGCGATGATGGCCTGGATCTTTCGCTCGGGGTTCTTCTGGTAGCTGGTGTCTTCGTTCTTGAGCACGTCGATGAGCTCGGCGACGAACTCGTCGCGCTCGACGAGGGAGCGCAGCATCTTGATCGCCCAGTTCACCGCCGAGGTCTTGCGGAGGAACTCCTTCACGGGCTCGACCGCGGCCTCGCTCGCCTCGGCCACCGTGTCGAGGATGTACTGCTTCTCCTCGCGGTCGGTGATCGACGGGTCGACGGTGAAGTTCAGCCGCGGCAGCACCGCTCGCCACGACTCCTCGGTGTCGAGACGGCAGAGGTACTCGATCGACGCGAAGCGGTCGGGGCTGAGCGCGCGCTTGTCGAGCACCCGCTCGGCGTGGCGCTGCACGGTCTTCTCTTGCGCGTCGGCGCTCGTCGCGCCGCGGCTGCCCTTGAGGAAATCGAAGATGCCCATGTGGGGAGGTTCTGGCTCGCTGGAAGGGGCCCGCGCCGTCGCGGCGTTCTCGTCGCCGCGGCTCAGCCCGAGCCGTCGTCGCCCTCTTCGCCCGTGAGGGCGCCGATGAGCTGGTTCACGCGGTACACCACACCGCCGAGCTCGTCGTGCTCGACCTGGATGCGGTACTCATGGTTGCCGTTGATCACCTGCAGGAGGCCCTCTTCGATCTGCTCGATCGGCCGCTGCAGGTAGTTCGCGACGTAGACGTTGTAGCCCACCACGAGGAGCAGGCCGAACAGGGTGGCGAGCAGCGCGGGCATCGCGACGTCGCCGGCGGGGGCCCGCGCGTCGGTGACCGAGCGGAGCACCACCGCGCTGGCGGCGCGCGAGTGAGAGCCCGGGAGCGGCACGGCGGTCGCGACGTACTCCTCGTCGGCGAGGGTGATGCGAGAGAGCGAGCGGCCCGCGACGGCGGCCTGCCCCGCGGGGGAATTCACCCACGCAAGGAGCTGGTTCTTCTCGGCCTGCTGCCCCGCGGAGAGCGACTGGACGGTGAAGCGGTCGCCCTCTCGGAAGAGGTAGCCCACGTCGACGCCCATGCGCCGCGCGACGTTCTGCGCGGCGCTGTCGGCGACGGTGAAGCCGACGAGCAAGCCGCCCACGACGCGGCCCTCGCGGGTGATGGGCGCGACGCCGACCTCGAGCCAGCCCTGCCCGGGGTAGTTGATGTAGTCGTGGAGGGCGCGGCCCTGCGCGCCGGCGAGGGCGTCGCGCACGGAGCGGTAGCGCTCGGCGAGGTTGGTGCCCGCGCCCTGGGAGCACTCGGTGTTGCGCGCGATGAGCCTGCCGTCGGCGCCGATGACCGCGACGAGCTCGGCGTTGCGGCGGCGAGACGGGAGGGTGTTCACGCGGCCCGCGACGGAGTTGGCCCAGGGGCACGCGCGCTGGGCGCGGTCGCCCTCGCTCTCGGCGGCGAAGATCTGCTGGGCCTCGTCGGTGGCCACCTGGGCGGAGACGGCGTCGTGGAGCTCGTCGTCGTCCTGGGCGTGGATGGCCTTGAGCATCTCGGCGCCGCGCTGCACCGACGGCTCGATGTCGCGAGAGAGGGCTTCGGAGGCGCGGCCCTTCGCGAGAGACCAGCCGAGCAGCCCCACGATGAGGACAGCGACGATGTTCCCTGCCAGAAGCTTCCAACGCATGCGAGTGGCTCCGTTGCGGCGCCGCCCCCGCTCGAGCGGGGGTTGCACTCCGGCGCCGAGAGCGGTTACGCCCCGCGGCGCCGACGACCCCACTTGGCGCCCGGCGGGCCTCGGCGATACTCCGGCCGAAGTAACACCCGCCGCTCCGCCGGGTCAAGACGCTCCAAGGACCGATGACCGCTACGCCGCCCGCTGATCCGAGGCTCTGCCTCGTCACCGACGCTCGCTTCGACCAGCACGCCCCCGCGGGGCATCACCCCGAG
>JAEYZO010000978.1 GCA_023428035.1 Pseudomonadota bacterium
GCGCGCGAGGGCGCCGCCTCGCGGGTGCTGGAGCTCGGGCTGCGCACGCGGGCGGCCTTCTACGCGCTGCAAGCCTCCACCGAGCGGCTCGCGCTCGCGCAACGTTCCCTCGACGCCTTCGCGGCGGGCCGCGACGCGGCGCGGGCGCTGGTCGAGGCGGGGAACATCCGCGAGCTCGACGCCGCGCAGCAGGTCGCGGCCTTCGAGCGCGCGCGGGTCTCGGTCGCGCGCATGGAGCTCGAAGTGGCCGACCGCCGCGAGGCCATGAACCGGCTGATGGGCGCCTACGCCTCGGCGACCGAGTGGACGATCCGCGGCGAGCTCTCGCCCACGCCCGAGCAGCCCACCATCCCGGAGCACGCCGAGACGCGCGCGCTCACGGCGAGCGTCTCGCTGCGACAGATGCGCATGCGCCTGGAGGCCACCGCGCGCCGCACCGGCCTCTCTCGCTCGCGGGGGTGGATCCCCGACGTGGCCGTGGATTTCCACGCGCTCTACGGCAACCCCGACGTGAACCGCGACGGCTCGTGGCGCTTCGGCGCGGGGGTGAGCACGACGCTCCCGATCTTCGACCAGCGCCGGGGTGACACCCGCTCGCTGGAGGCCGAGTTCGACGGGATGATGGAGCGGTACGTGGGCGCGGCCATCGACCTGCGCTCCGAGGTGCGCGCCGCGGTGAACCGCGCACGGTCGGCGCACGGTCGCGCGCGGCAGTACGAGCGGGTGATCGTGCCGGCGCAGCGCGAGGTGCTGCGGCAGACGATGCTCCAGTACAACGCGATGCAGATCGGGGTCTTTCAGCTCCTGCAAGCGCGGCGCGAAGAGCTCGACGCGATGCTCTCGGCCGTCGACGCCCGCCGCGAGTACTGGACCGCGGTCGCGGCGCTCGAGGCCCTGATGCGCGGCGCGCCTCCGCTCGACGCGATGCCTTCTCTCTCGAACGAGTCTGCGATGCCCGGCGCTGATGCGACCTCTGGAGGACACTGACCATGGACCGACGTTCGTTCTTTCAGCTCAGCGGCGTCGCGACCGGCGCGGCGCTCCTCGGCCGCGCGCGCGCCGCCTCGGCGCAGGAGCACCCTGCGGGTCACGGAGACGGAGAGGTCCCCCCCGTGAGCGCGCCTCCGCCCGCGGCGCCGACGCGGCCGACCCGTCAGCGCATCGTCGCGCCCGGAGGCCAGCCCGCGGTCATCACCCCGAACGGCTCGACCCTGCCGCTGCGCGTGGTCGACGGCGTGAAGATCGGCCACCTCGTCGCCGAGGTGGTGCAGCACCAGTTCGCGCCGGGCATGGACGCGGTCTGCTGGGGCTACAACGGCTCGACGCCGGGGCCCACCATCGAGGTCGTCGAGGGCGACCGGCTGCGGCTCTACGTCACCAACCGACTCGCCGAGCCCACCACCGTGCATTGGCACGGGCTGATCCTCCCGAACGGGATGGACGGCGTCGGCGGCCTCACGCAGCGCCCGATCCCTCCGGGCGAGACCTACGTCTACGAGTTCGTCGTCCGATACCCCGGCACGTACATGTATCACCCGCACTTCGACGAGATGACCCAGATCGCGCTGGGCATGGCGGGGATGTTCATCGTCCACCCGCGCACGCCGCGAGGCCCGCGCGTCGCGAGGGACTTCGTCTTGATGACCCACGAGTGGAGGCTCGACGTGGGCGCGCGCCGGCCGAACTCGCTCGAGATGACCGACTTCAACGTGCTCACCTTCAACTCCAAATCCTTCCCCGCGACGGAGCCGCTGCTCATGGGCCGCGGGGAGCGCGTGCGGATCCGCCTCGGCAACCTCAGCCCGATGGAGCACCACCCGATCCACCTGCACGGGTTGAACTTCAAGCTCACCGCCACCGACGGAGGCTACGTGCCCGCCTCGGCGCAGCGGTCGGACACCACGGTGCTCGTCCCCGTCGGGTCCACGCGCGTGATCGAGTTCGTCCCCGAGGAGTCGGGCGACTGGGCGATGCACTGCCACATGACCCACCACGTCATGACCCAGATGGGCCACGACCTGCCCAACATGGTCGGCGCGAACACCCGCCGCCTCGACCGGCGGATGCAGCGGGTGATGCCCGAGTACATGTCGATGGGCACCCGCGGCATGGGGAGCATGGGCGACATGGAGATGCCGGTTCCCCCGAACAGCCTGCCGATGCGCGGCGGCGCGGGTCCCTTCGGCACCATCGACATGGGCGGGATGTTCACCGTGCTGAAGGTCCGCGACGACCCCGACACCGCCGACCCCGCGGGCTGGTACCGGCACCCCGAGGGCACCGTCGCGGGCCCCGCCGACGCCGCGCGCATGGCCGCCGACGGCGTGACCGTCGCCATCCCCTCGCCCCGCGGCTGAGCGCCGCTCTCGCTATGGCGCCGCGCAGGTGCAGTCGACGCACCCGTGCTCGGCGCAGGCCCCGCACGACGCCATCACCTGCTTGCGCAACGCCTCGCGCGCGCGGAACACCCTCACGCCCGCGTTGTTGCTGCTGATCCCAGCCTCGGCGGCGAAATCCTTCACGGCGACCCCCTCGACCTCGACGCGGCGGAGCGCCTCCGCGTACTCAGGCTTGAGCGTCTCGGCGAGTCTGGCCACGCACTGACACACCGCCGCGCGCGTCTCGACCTCGGGCTCCTCCGTGCGCTCGACCTCGGCGGCGAAGGCGTCGAGCGCCCGGTCTGCGCGGCCCTTTCCGCGGTGGTGATCGATCACCGCGTTGCGGAGCAGGCGATAGAACCACGCCGTCGCCGACTCCTCGTTGCGCACGTCGCTCGCGTGCTCGATCCCGCGCGCGAAGGCCGACTGGAGGATCTCCTCGGCGGTCTCTCGGCTCCCGACGCGACGCTCGAGGAACGCGAGGAACGCCCTGCGATTCTCGACGAGCGCGCGCGTCACGGCCTCGCTCGCGCCCGTCGGTCCCTGTCCCTCGGAGCTCATGCGGGCACCATCCCCCGCGTCGCGAGCGTGAGCAAGGATCGAGCGCGGTGTAATCGCCGAGGCCCGTTGTCGTCTGCATCGATGCGAGAGGCGCGATCGACACCGCGCCCTCGCAGGAGGAGCGACGATGAAGACCGACACCGTGATCCGTGTGGGAGGGATGACCTGCGGCGGGTGCGCCCGCCGCGTCGAGGCCGCGCTGCGCGCCGTCGAGGGCGTCGAGGCGGTGAGCGTCTCGCTGCGCGAAGGAGAGGTGCGCGTGGCGCACGACGCGTCCGTCGCGAGCGAGGCCGCGCTGCGCGAGAAGCTCCAGAGCGCGGGCTACCCACCGCGCGACGAGACCGCATGAGCGCCGCGGCGACGCTCACCCTGCCCATCGGCGGGATGACCTGCGCGTCGTGCGTGCGCCACGTCGAGCACGCGCTGAAGAGCGTCGACGGTGTGCGTGAGGCGCGGGTGAACCTGGCGACCCACCGCGCGCAGGTGGCCTTCGAGGGAGAGCCTCCGCCTCGCGCGCGGCTGGTCTCCGCGGTGGAAGCCGCGGGCTACACGGTGCCCTCCTCGACGACGGGAGAGAGCGAGGCGCCCGGGGCGAAGCCCGTCGGGGCGAAGGCGCTGGTGAGCCTCGCGGTGGGGGTTGCCATGATGGCCGCGATGTTCACGCCGCTCGCCGTGTGGCGGGGGTGGCCCTGGGTCTCGCTTGCGGCGGCCACCGCCGTGCAGGCGTGGGCGGGCGCGGAATTCTACCGCGCGGCGTGGGCGGCGGCGCGCGCTCGCACGGCCACGATGAACACCCTCGTCGCGGTGGGGACCTCGGTGGCCTACGGCTACAGCGCCTTCGTCACGCTCGCGCCCTCGCTCGCACGGAGGTGGTCGCTCCCGCCCGAGGTCTATTTCGAGTCGTCGGTCTTCGTGATCGCGCTGGTGCTGCTCGGGCGCTGGCTCGAAGCCCGGGCGCTGCGTCGGGCCGGCGAAGCGATCCGCGCGCTCGCCTCGCTGCGGCCGCGCACCGCGCGTCAGGTCGTCGGAGACACCGAGCACGACGTCCCGGTCGAGTCGGTGGTGATGGGCGACCTTGTGCGCGTGCGCCCAGGGGAGGCCCTGCCCGTCGACGGCGTCGTGGTCGAGGGCGAGAGCGAGGTCGACGAGAGCATGCTCACGGGCGAGAGCGCGCCCGTGCGCAAGGGGGAAGGCGCCGCGGTGATCGGCGCGACGATGAACCGGCGGGGCACGCTGGTGATCCGCGCGACGCGCGTGGGCGCCGACGCGGCCCTCGCCCAGATCGTGCGCCTGGTCGAAGAGGCTCAAGGCTCCAAGGCCCCCGCGCAGGACCTCGCGGACCGCGTGGCGTCGTGGTTCGTCCCCGCTGTGCTGCTCGCGGCGGCGGGCACCTTCGCCCTGTGGCTCGCGCTCGCGCCCTCGCCCGCGCTGCCGTCGGCGGTGGTCGCGGCGGTGACGGTGCTCGTGGTGGCGTGCCCCTGCGCGCTGGGCCTCGCCACGCCCACCGCGATCCTCGTGGGCACGGGCCGCGCGGCGGAGATGGGGCTGCTCTTCAAGGGCGGAGCCGCCCTCGACGCGGCGCGTCGCATCGACGCCGTGGTGCTCGACAAGACCGGCACGCTCACCGTGGGGCGCCCTGAGGTCACGCGGGTGATCGTGCTGGGGGAGCACACCGAGCGGTCGCTCCTGGCGCTCGCCGCGAGCGTCGAGCTCGGCTCCGAGCACGCCGTCGGCGAGGCCATCGTTCGACGCGCGCAGGGGGACGGGGTCTCGACCGAGAGGGTCGAAGGCTTCAGGGCCACCGAGGGGCGCGGCGTCGAGGGCCTGGTCGACGGCCGCGCGGTGGTGCTGGGCACCGAGGCGTTCC
>JAEYZO010000016.1 GCA_023428035.1 Pseudomonadota bacterium
GGGGAGGGGGGCGCGCGTCGAGGCAGGCGGGGACGAGCGCGACCAGGGAGAGGGGGAGGCTTCGCATGGGCCGCGCTTCTCGGCGGCCGGGGGAGAGTGGTTGCCTACCAATTCCAGGAGGCGGGGAGGTGAAAGCCCCCGGGGAGGCCGCGGGTCTGGAGGAGGGCGGCGAGGTCCATGGAGACGGCGACGGTGACGTGGATGAGGAAGCCCGACCAGATGGAGCGGGTCTTCAGGGAGAGGGTGCCGAGCACGGTGCCGGCGAGGATGGCCGCGAGGGCCTCGGCCCAGGGCTTACCGAAGTGGATCATGCAGTAGGGGACCACCATGGCCATGATGACCCCCGAGCCCATGGCCTCTCGGGCGGAGAAGATCAGGAAGCCCCGGAAGAAGAACTCCAGGGTGAAGAACTGGGTGGCGTAGATGACTTCCCAGAGGAAGAAGTCCTTCCAGCTCCGCGTGGCCTCTCGGTAGAAGGGGTAGTAGTTCGCGAACTCCGAGGTGTTCGAGACGATCACCACCGCGAGCAGCACGATCCCGAAGAAGAGCGCGTAGATCCACGCGTGGGAGAGGAAGCCCCGGGTGCGCAGGCCGTAATCGACGACCTTGTCGCGCTTCCAGAAGAGGGCGATGACCAGCGCGGGGATGATGAAATACCCGAGCGAGCGCGTGAAGGACCAGTAGGCGAGGGCGGCGAGCTCGCTGTAGCGCTGGGGGTTGGCCCAGGTGAGGGGGCCGAAGATCTTCCAGGTGTGGGTGGGGGCGCGGTTGGGGCCGCCGCCCCAGGCGATGACCCACCCGCGCGTGACGAGCTGCACGAAGGTGTTGCGGTCGCCGAAGTACTCCTGAAAGGTGAGGATCACCGCCGCGAGGAGGTACGCGGTGGTGGGCCTCCAGTCGTGGCCCTTGCCCTCGGCGAGACGTCGCTGGCGGGCCTCCATCGCGGCCTCGTCGGCCTCGCGCCACGTATCGAGGAAGAACCTCCGCGGGTGCAGCTCGTGGAGCTTCTTCCTCGCGAGGACGGCGACGATGGCGACGTAGGCGAGGGCCGCGAAGAAGACGACCTTCACGGGGCGCTCGACGCCGCCGCGCGGAGCCTCGCGACGGTGGCGTCGCGACCGAGCACGGCCATGACCTCGTAGAGCCCGGGGGAGGCGGCCTTGCCGGTGAGGGCCACGCGGGCGGCCTGGGCTACGTCCTTGATCTGGAGGATGTGCTCGGCGAGCCAGGCCTCGACGGCGGCGGTGACGTTCTGCTCGGAGAAGACCTCGACCCCTTCGAGCTGGTCGGCGATCTGGGCGAGCCGCGCGCGGGCCTCGTCGGTGAGGTGCTTCTGCGCGGCGGCCTCGTCCCTCGGGGGGTGCGTGACGAAATAGAAGGCCATCGCGTCGGCCATCTCATTGAGCGTGCTCGCGCGGGGCTTCACCGTGCGCACCGCGGGGATCAACCTCGGGTCGTCGGCGAGCACCTCGACGTGGTGGGCCTTCAAGAAGGGCAGCACCATCTCGGCGAGGGCCTCGTCGGTGTTCTTTCGCAGGTGCTCGGCGGCGATCCACTGGGCCTTCTTCTTGTCGAAGCGGCCGTCCTTGGCGCCGACCTGCCCCCAGTCGAAGAGCGAGACCAGCTCGTCGCGGGTGAAGATCTCCTGGTCGCCGTGCGACCACCCGAAGCGCGAGAGGAGGTTCAGCACGGCGTCGGGCATCCAGCCCTTGTCGTGGTAGCGCTCGATCGCGATGTCGATGCCGAAGACCTCGGCGTTGCGCTTGGAGATCTTCTTGCCGTCGGGGGTGAGCATCAGCGGCAGGTGGGCGAACTCGGGCAGCTCCACGCCGAGGGCGCGGTAGATGAGGATCTGCGTCGGGGTGTTGAGCAGGTGGTCGTTGCCGCGGGCGACGAGGGTGACGCCCATGGTGAGGTCGTCGACGGCCGCGCCGAAGTTGTAGAGCGGCACGCCGTTGGCGCGCATGAGCACCTGGTCGCCGATGGCGTCGCAGCGCATCGAGGTCTTTCCGTAGACCTTGTCGACGTACTCGACGGAGCCGGTGCGCGGGGTCTTGAGACGGAGCACCCACGGGAGGTCCGGGCGGTCGGTGCGGTCGCGGCAGGTGCCGGGGTAGCTCCAGCGCTCGCGCTCCTTCTCGGGGAGGGCGTTGCGCTGGGCGTCGAGGGCCTCGCGGGTGCAGTAGCAGCGGTAGGCGCCGCCCGCGGCGACGAGCTTGTCGGCGAACTCCTGATAGAGCCCGAGGCGCTCCATCTGCGAGTAGGGGCCGTGGTTCCCGCCCACGCCGGGGCCCTCGTCCCACTCGAGGCCGAGCCAGCGGAGGCCGTCGAGGATGATCTTCTTCGAGACCTCGGTGGAGCGCTCCTGGTCGGTGTCTTCGATGCGGAGGATGAAGGTCCCGCCGGTCTTGCGGGCCCACAGCCAGTTGAAGAGGGCGGTGCGCGCGCCGCCGATGTGCAGGTAGCCCGTCGGTGACGGCGCGAAGCGGACCCGAGGCTTGCTCATGACGGCTCGGGGAGGTACCGCGACGCCGCGAGGAGGGTCAAGGCGATGGACAGAGGGCGCGAGGGAGCGCGCAGATGGGGTTGGGGAGCGCGCAGATGGGGTCGCGGATGCCGACGTGCTTAGCGACATGTCGCTGCGGTCCCGCGGGCTGAAGCCCTGATCTTTGCCGGAATTCTTTGCCCGCTCGACGCAAGGCGTGGGGGTGATGCTGGTGGGCACGGAGGCGTGGCACTGCGGTCCCGTGGGCTTCAGCCCGCGGTGCTGCAGCGCCGCGTCGTCGCACTCACCAGCAGCCTCCCTCTTCACATCGCGCGACGATCTGCACGAGCGACCAGGCTTCCGCCCGCGGGACCGAAGCGCCACGCCGCGCGCATCCACCTGCGCAACGGCACGTCGCCCTGGGTCACGCGCCGTGGGTGGTAGCCTCCGCCGGCGGTGTGGAGGCTCGTGCTCGTGCTGGTGCCCGACGAGGTCCCCGACGTGGAGGGCTACGTCCGCACCGTCATCGAAGCGCATCGGAGCGCGACGCCAGAGCGCTGCGGGATCGACGCGTGGCTGTTCGGCGGAGTGTGGGACGGCGCGATCACCCCGCCGGGCGGCGCGCGGGGGCGGCCACTCACCTGGATGAACAACCGCTGCCCTACGAGCGAGCTCCGACTCATCGGCGCCGCGATCATCACCCCCGACGGCGTCTGGCACGACCGCGAGACCGTGAGCCGCCCCCGCGCGCCGCGGCGTAGCGACGCTCCCCCGACGCTCGACGAAGACACCCTCGAACGCCGCTGGGAGGAGTACGCGCGTCGACTGGCCGCCGAGCACCCCGACACCCTCGCGGTCGCGCTGCAAGTCCACACCTGAACAGCCCCCGCGCGACCCGCTCCCTCACGGCGCCGCCGGCGCGTACCGCAGCCGCACCGGACGCGGACGTCGCGGCATCTGCACCGTCACCCCGCCCGCGTCGAGGGCCGTCACGGCGCTCCCGCCCACGCGGTCACCCACGGTCACCGCCCAGGCCGTTCGCCCCGCGGACATCAACGCCC
>JAEYZO010000017.1 GCA_023428035.1 Pseudomonadota bacterium
GACCTCGCCCTCGACGCCGCCCGCGACGCCGCGCGGCTCGCCGACGAGGCGCTCACCCTCGCGCAGGAGGCCTACCGCGGCGGCACGAGCACCAACCTCGAGGTGATCGACGCCGCGCGGCGCGCGCGCGACGCGGCCACGGCGGTGGTCGTCGCCGAAGACGCCGCGCGGCAGGGCCGGCTCGAGCTCATCCTCGCCAGCGGGCGGCTGCCGTAGAGGGCCCTGGGAGCACCGTCGCCGCCATGTGGATCGTCCGACTCGCGCTGCGCCGCCCGTACACCTTCGTGGTGATGGCGCTGCTGATCGTCTTCGGCGGCGCCTTCGCCATCACGAAGATGCCCACCGACATCTTCCCCGAGATCGACATCCCGGTGGTGGCGGTGGTCTGGCAGTACGGCGGCCTGCCCGCCGAGGAGATGGAGCGCAGGGTCACCACCAACTACGAGCGCGCGCTCACCACCACGGTGAGCGGCATCGAGCACATCGAGAGCCAGACCCTCGCGGGCTACGGGATCGTGAAGGTGTTCTTCCACCCCGGCACGCGCATCGAGGCCGCGACCGCGCAGGTGACGGCCATCTCCCAGACCGTGGTGCGTACGTTCCCGCCCGGGATCACGCCGCCGCTCATCATGCAGTACAGCGCCTCGAACGTGCCCATCGTGCAGGGCGCCGTGAGCTCGCCGACGCTCCCCGAGCAGGCGCTCTTCGACCTCACCAACACCCTCCTGCGCACGGGCCTCGCGACGGTGCAGGGCGCGCAGATGCCCTTCCCCTACGGCGGAAAGATCCGCCAGATCATGGTCGACATCGACCCCGCGCGGCTCTTCGCCGTGGGCCTCGCGCCCGCCGACGTGAGCGCGGCCATCGGGTCGCAGAACCTCATCCTCCCCTCGGGGACCATCAAGCTCGGCGCGCAGGAGCTCGGCGTGCGGCTCAACAGCAGCCCCGAGACCCTGCGCGAGATCGCGGACATCCCCCTCACCTCCGCGCGGGGCGCGACCCTGCGCGTGCGCGACGTGGCCCAGGTGCGCGACGGCTTCGCGCCGCAGACCAACATGGTCCGCAACGGCGGCCGCAACGGGGTGCTCCTGAGCATCCTGAAGTCCGGCGGGGCCTCGACCCTCGACATCGTCCGCCGCGTGCGCGCGGTGCTGCCCGAGGTGCTCCAGACGCTCCCGCGGGAGTACAAGCTCGACCTGCTCTTCGACCAGTCGGTCTTCGTGCGCGCCGCCGTCGACGGCGTGCTGAAGGAGGGCGCCATCGCCGCGGGGCTCACCGCGATGATGATCCTGCTCTTCCTCGGGAGCTGGCGGAGCACCCTGATCGTCGTCGCGTCGATCCCGCTGTCGATCCTCGTGTCGACCGTCGCGCTCGCCGCGCTCGGGCAGACGCTGAACCTCATGACCCTCGGCGGCATGTCGCTCGCGGTGGGCATCCTCGTCGACGACGCCACGGTGGAGATCGAGAACGTCCACCGGAACATCGCGATGCGAAAGCCCCTGACGCGGGCGATCCTCGACGGCGCGCAGCAGATCGCGACCCCCGCCCTCGTCGCCACCATGTCGATCTGCATCGTGTTCGTGCCCGTGGTGTTCATCACCGGCGCGGCGCGCTCGCTCTTCACCCCCCTCGCGATGGCCGTGGTCTTCGCGATGATGACCTCGTACCTGCTCTCGCGGACGCTCGTCCCCACGATGATGCACCGCCTCCTCGGGGCCGAGCTCCACCGCTACCAGGGCGGCGAGGGCGGCCGGCGCGAGGACCTCGCGTGGCGCGTTCACCTGCGCTTCAACGCCCTCTTCGAGCGGCTCCGGCGGGCCTACGGCGGCGCCCTCGACCTCGCCCTCGACCACCGCGGCCTCGTGTCGGCGGGCTTCCTCGCCTTCACGGCCCTGAGCGCCGCGCTGCTCTTCCCCCGCCTCGGGAGGGATTTCTTCCCCTCCGTCGACGCGGGGCAGATCCGCCTGCACGTCCGCGCCCCCGCGGGCACCCGTCTCGAAGAGACCGCCCGCGCCTTCACCGAGGTCGAAGACGAGATCCGCCGCGTGATCCCGCCCGCCGAGATCGCGACCCTCATCGACAACGTCGGAATCCCCAACAGCGGCATCAACCTCGCCCTCGGCGACCCGTCGATGATCTCCGCCGCCGACGGCGAGGTGATGGTCGCTCTGCGCCGCGGGCGGCACGGCCCCACCGCGGGCTACGTGCGCGCGCTGCGGCGCCGCCTCGCGCGGCGCTTCCCCGCGATGGAGTTCTTCTTCCTCGCGCCCGACATCACCACCCAGGTGCTGAACTTCGGCCTCTCGGCGCCCATCGACGTCCAGCTCACCGCGACGCCCGCGAACCGCGGAGAGACCCTCGCCGTCGCGCGCCGCCTCCGCGACCGCATCGCCCGCGTGCCCGGCGCGGTGGACGTCCACCTCCACCAGGTGCTCGGCGCGCCCGCGCTGCGCGTCGACGTCGACCGCGCCCAGGCCAGCCTCCACGGGCTCACCGAGCGCGACGTCGCCAACAGCGTGCTCGTCTCGCTCAGCTCCAACAGCGCCGTCGCGCCGAGCTTCTGGCTCGACCCGCGGCGGGGCGTGCAGTACCCCGTCGCCGTCCAGACCCCGCAGTACGCCGTCGCCGACCTCGACGCCCTGCGCAACACGCCCGTCACCGGCCCGGGGGCCTCGCGCGGCCAGACCCTCGGCAACCTCGCCACCCTGCGCCGCGACGCGCAGCCCGTGAACATCACCCACTACAACGTCGCCCCCACCTTCGACGTGCTCGCCAACGTGCAGGGCGCCGACCTCGGCGCCGTCGCCGACGCCGTGCAGCGGGTGGTCGACAGCGAGCGCCCGCGCCTCCCGCGCGGCGCGCAGGTGCGGGTGCGCGGACAGGTCGAGAGCATGAACACCAGCTTCGCGGGCCTCGCCTACGGCATCGCCTTCGCCGTGGCGCTGGTCTACCTGCTCATGGTGGTGAACTTCCAGTCGTGGCTCGACCCGCTGATCATCCTCGGCGCGCTGCCGGGGGCGCTCGCGGGCATCTGCTGGATGCTCTTCGCCACCCACACCACCCTCTCCGTGCCCGCCCTCATGGGCGCGATCATGAGCGTCGGCGTCGCGACCTCGAACAGCATCCTCATGGTGACCTTCGCCAACGACCAGCGCGCCCTCGGCGCCGACGCGCGGCGCGCGGCCTGGCTCGCCGGCGTGACGCGCCTCCGGCCCGTGCTGATGACCGCCCTGGCCATGGTGCTCGGGATGCTCCCCTTGTCGCTCGGCCTCGGCGAGGGCGGCGAGCAGAACGCGCCGCTCGGCCGCGCCGTCATCGGCGGGCTCTGCCTCGCGACGGTGGCGACGCTGCTCTTCGTCCCCGTGGTCTACAGCGCGCTGCGCGGGCGCCCCCCGCGCGCGCCCATCGCCGAGCTCGAGGGGGCCGCGTGAGCCACGACCCGCACTCCGACGAGGCCTTCGACCCGACGCCGCACCGGCCCTCCCGCGCGGGCCTCGCGCTCGCCTCCCTCGCCGCGGTGGCGGCC
>JAEYZO010000070.1 GCA_023428035.1 Pseudomonadota bacterium
GCTGGGGGTCGCGACGCAGGCGAGGTGGCCCACGGGGGCGAGGCCGCGGCGGACGAGCCGCGCGGCGTCGCTGGGGGGTGAGGGGTGCGTCTGGGAGGCCACGCGCCAGAGCGCCGGGAGCGAGCCCGCCGAGGCGCGGGCCGTGACCTCGAGGGGAGAGAGGAGCGGTGCCGCGGCGCCCTCAGGACGAGAGCGCGCCACCCTCTTCTTCGCAGGCGTTGTCGGCCTTGCCACACGCGAGGCTGAAGGACTCGAGGGGCAGGTCTTCGATCACCGCGGGCGCCTCGTAGGCGGCGCGCGCGTCAGGGTCGTGGGAGGGGTCGTGCTGCATGGTCCTGGCTCCTGTGTCGCGCTCGTTCACTGAACGATGAAGAGGGTCCCGTCGCCCGAGAACTGCGCGAAGGCCGCGTCGGGGTAGCCGTCGCCGTTCACGTCGCCGACCCACGCGGCGGCGTTGATGGAGTTGGTGTTGTTGCCCCGCGCCTCGATCGAGCGCTGCGCGTTGCGGGTGCTCGCCAGCGGCCACAGCGCCCGCGAGCGGCCGCGGAAGAGGTAGAAGTGGGGCGAGCGGTTCTCGAAGGCCGCCGAGGCCACGAGCAGGTCGGCCGCCGTGGCCCGCGGGTTGAGGAACTGCGGGTGCAGCTGCGTCGAGTCGTGGATGCCGGCGATGTAGCGGCCGAAGAGGTCCTGGTTGGGGCCAGGGCCGCTCACCCGCGTCGGGCCCTCGAGGCCGCCGCCGGTGGTGCCGAAGTACAGCGCGACCTCGCCGCCCGCGACGAGGCTCATGGGGGGCGTGCCCGCGTTGCCGATGGCCAGGTCGGGGCGGCCGTCGCCGTCGACGTCGCCCACGGCGGAGGCGACGTACTGCGCGTTGGCCACGGTGGAGCCGGTCACGCTGCCCGGCGCGACGCCGGGGCGGGAGAAGGTCGCGTCGGTGACGCTCAGGGTCACCGGGGCGGTGAGCGGGCGGCCGGCGAAGACCAGCGCGACGCCGGGCGTCGTCGACGAGCCGCCGCCGAGGATGAGGTCGTCGCGGGTGTCGTTGCCCAGCAAGCGCCCAGCGCCCGCGAGGTGGAACCCGAGGAACGACGACGTGCCGTCGTTGCGGATCGTCACGCTCGCGTCGGCGGGGGTCAGCGTGGCGGGCCAGGTGGCGCGGCCCCGGAAGAGCACCGCGCCGCCGCCGTTGGGCGCGTTCGGGATGCTCGCCGCCACGTCGTTGAGGCCGTCGCCGTCGAAGTCTCCGACGCGGGCGACCACCAGCCCGAGGCGCGCGGTGGCGAAGTCGCCCGTGCCGTTCGCGATGGTCACGTCGGCCTCGGTGCTCTGGTACGGCGCCGCCGCGCCGGTGCGCCAGGTGCGGCGGCCGAAGTAGATGTACACCGCGCCGGGGCGCAACGAGGCCATCGCCGGCGGACCCGGTTCGCCGATCGCGATGTCGCCCAGGCCGTCGCCGTTCACGTCGCCGAGCGAGGCCACCGAGGTGCCGAAGCGGCCGTCGCTCACCGCGCCGCGGAGCTCGGTGAAGTTCGACGCGGTGACGCCGGTGGCGGAGCCGAAGTAGATCCGCGCGAGGCCGGCGTTGCCGCCGGAGTAGCTGCCGCTGCCCACGATGATGTCGGCGAAGCCGTCGCCGTTCACGTCGTTGCCGCCCGAGACGCTGTTGCCTAGTGGAGGCGTGGCGTTCGAGACCTCTTGGACGTTCACCGGGATGCGGATCGGCCCCGCGGTCGCGACGGCGGCGCTCACGTTGCCCGCGGCGTCGCGGGAGCGCAGGGCGAAGTAGAGGTTCTCTTCGAGTAACAGCCCCGGCACGTCGACCTGCCCCATCGCCCCGGGCATGCCCGTAGGCACCACGACCGTGAGCGGCAGCGCGCCGTTGAAGGTCGCCGCCGTGATGGGGGTGTTGCCGTAGCGGACCTCGTACGACGCCACGGCCCGCGTGCCGCCCCCGGTGGGCGCGGGGTCGCTGCCGTGGGTGAAGCTCAGCCGGAGCGTGCCCGCGCGCCGCGCGGAGGCCGGCGTGGTCGGCACCGCTCCCGTCAGCCCTGACGGCGCCGCGGGGACCTGCGTGTCGACGACCACCGAGATGGAGCTCATCCCGACGCCGCGGCCCGGCACGTCCGCGGTGGCCGCGGTGAGCGACACCGCGTCGGACTCGGGGAGCATCACCCCCGCGAAGCGCACGCGCCCGCCCGCCGCGACGACGCCCGACACCGGCGCCCCGCCCGCGACGGAGAGGGTGACCGCGGTGCCCACCGGCGCGTCGGTCTCGACCTCGACGTCGGTGGTGCGCCCCGCGGTGAAGGCCTGCCCCGCGGTGGGGGTCACGAAGCGCATCGTGGGGGGGTTGCCCACGCTGATGGTGCACATCCCCGAGGTGGTGGAGGTGTTGCCCGCGGGGTCCGTGGCCGAGAGGCGGAGGCTGGTCACGCCGGCCTCGATCCGCTGACCGAGCCAGCGGCCCGTGCCGCCGGGCGCGGTGGGCGCGGCGAGGGTGAGCGTGCGGGGCATCTCTCCCATGCGCTCGAGGGTGAGGGTGACAGGGTAGGCGTCGCTCGACACCGCGATGTCGACGGCGGCGCCGGTGTCGCCGGTCGCGGGGCGCACGAGGCGGTTGCAGTCGAAGATGTTCAGGGTCGGTGGGGTCGAGTCGACCCAGAGCACCGCGGGGGCCGAGCGGCCCTCGTCGCCGGTGGAGTCGGTGACCGAAACGCGCAGCGTGGGGTTCTCCGGCGCGGGAGCCGTCGAGGTCGCGCGCGCGGGGAAGCTCTGCGGCAGGGTGACGTTCGGGAAGCGCGCGATGCCCGTGAAGCCCATGCCCAGCGTGGCGCAGGGGTCGCCCGCAGCGACGGGCATCACTGCTACGGGTGCGCCCACGGGGGTGGTCACCGCGTCGAGGAAGAGCCGGGCCATGCCCGCAGCGCGGTCGGTGCACGCCACCACCTCGGCCTGGAAGCCCGCGGTCATCGGGTCGGCGTCGCGGCTCGCGTTGAGCGCGCTCGACGGGTCCATCGCGTCGAAGGCTCGGGGCGCGACGACGCGCACGCTGGGCAGCGTCGACTGACAGCGCACGCCCGCGACGGTCACCCGCCGGGTGTTGCCCGCCGCGTCGGCTACCGACACCTCGACGTCGAAGGGCGCGCTCCCGTCGGGGCAGGTGACCTCGGTGCACACCTCGGTCGCCGCGCTCGCGGGCACCGCCGCGCAGCCGCCGGGCTCGTCAGGGCGGCCGCCCGTCACCTGCGAGCACACCTGCCGGCCCGCCGCGTCGCTGCGCGCGCAGACGTTGAACTGCAGCCCCGCGAGGGATGTGTTCACGTCGGTCGAGAGCCCGATGGTCGCGCCGCCCATGGGCCGCGTGAGCTCGAGGGTCGGCGGCGTGGCGTCGACGGTGAGCCCGACCTCCGCCGACAGGCCCGTGTTGCCCGCGCGGTCGGTGCACGACGCCCGCAGGCGGAACATCCCGTCGGGGTTGAGCCCGACGTTGGTGAAGCGCGCCACGCCCGCCATCGCGACGGCGCGGAGCGGGGCCGTCGCGCCGCCGATGATCAGCTCGACGTTCTGCCCGTCTTCGATGTCGGTGCCGACGGTGACCGTCGTGGCGAAGGGCATCCCCGCGCCCGCGGTGCTGTCAGAAGCGTTGAGGGTCGAGCTCGTGGGGGCCGTGATCTGGCAGCGCGGGAGGTCGCAGTCGGCCGTCACCGACACGCTCGCGGCAGCGCAGCTCGCCGGCGCGTTCATCACCCGGGCCTCGATCGCCGACGCGGCGCCCGTGTCGAGCTGCACGTTGGTGAAGCGCACCGCGGGCGAGGTCACGGTCTGCGTGCCCACCACGCGGCCGTTCACCGACAGCTCGATCATCGCGCCCGCGGGGGCGTTGGTCGCGACCTCGACGTTGTAGGTGAACCCGTTGCCGCAATTGCGGTCGGCGTCGTCGTTCACGCCGAGCACCGTGTCAGCCGCGGGGCGGGTGAAGGTGATCACCGGGCACACGCCTCCGTCGGTGCCCGTGTCAGCGCCCGCGTCAGGGCCCGTGTCAGCGCCGGTGTCACCCACGTCGGTGCCCGTGTCAGCGCCCGCGTCGGTGGGCGCCGGCGGGTCGTCGGAGCAGCCCACCCCGAACGACACCAGCGACAGAATCAGCCCCAAGCGTGACCACCTGACCATTGGAAACCTCACTCCACGGGAAGGAGACTCGAAGCGTGGTTGTCTAACACACCGCCCGGCGTCAGTGCCGGCTTTGATGCCCCCCGCGCAGCGGCAGACTTGCCGACGCGCAGCGTGACCAGTTTCTCGCGGGGCGCCTTGCGAATCCAGGGAAAGCGCGCCGCCCTGGCGTCGTCTATGGCGGTGGTCACATCAGGCACGGGCACGAGCCTGCCCTCTTCGATGCGGTAGGGGCCCACCCTCGGGTCGCGCCCCGGCGCGCAGCCCTCGTCGGGCGCGGTCGGTTCGCTGTCGCCTCCGCCCAGCGCGAAGCGCGCGCGGGCCCTCGCGCAGGCCGAGGGGTAGGGGCCGAGGTAGTCGCCGGCCTCGTGCAGCGCGGTGGCGTGGCAGCGGTGGCACGCGCCGAGGAGCGCGCAGTCGCGGCAGCCGTGCACGTCAGCCCAGGTGAGCTCGCGCATGAGCGCGAGCGCGTCGCTCGTCGCGAGCACCTCGCGCAGGGAGCTCTCGGGGAGCCGCCCCACCACCACGGGGGTGTCGGTGCAGGGCAGCACCGCGCCGTCGGGGAGCACCACGAGCCCCGAGGAGCCCACCCCGCACGAGGCCCCCGAGAGCTTCTTCGCGCGGAGCGCGTCGACGTCTGCCCCGTGGGGGCTCCATGGCTTGAGCAGACCAGCGCGGGCGAGCTGGGCCTCGTCGCCGCGCAG
>JAEYZO010000102.1 GCA_023428035.1 Pseudomonadota bacterium
GGGTGCTCGCGCCCGACGGGAGCACGCTGCGCGTCCCGCTGGAGGCGCGGGGCGCGGGGCGCTACGGCGCCGAGGTCGACGCGCCCCGCAGCGGGAGCTGGATCGTCACGGTGACCGCCGCGGGGCAGGGCGTGGTGGGGGTGACCGGCGCCGAGGTGGTGGCCTCGGCGGAGGTGACCGCGCGCACCGGCGACGCGGCGCTCCTCGCGGAGGTGTCGTCACGAACGGGCGGCAGGGTGATGACCGACCTGCGGAGCTTGTACGAGGTCACGCGGGCTCCGCGGGCGAGGTCGCGCTCGGTGGAGCGGGCGCTGCTCTGGGCGGCGCTGGCGCTGTTGCTGATGGAGGTCGCGCTGAGGAGGTTGCCCGCCCCGTCGCTCGCGCCGCTGCGCGCGTGGTGGGCGAGGCGGGCGACCGCGCCGGAGCCGGAGGTGGAGGGTGACGGCACCGACGACGCGCTGACCGCCGTGCGCGCGCGGAGGAGCTCGGCGACGCAGCGGCCGCGGGAGGAGGCTCCTACGGTGAGCGCGACGGTCGAGGCTCCGAGGGTCAAGGCCGCGGAGACCATGAATAAGCCGGGGGTGACAGAGGACGCGGGGATCGACGCGCTGGCGGCGCGCAAGCGAACCCGGCGGAGGTGAGCGCGGCATCCCACCGTCGTCGGCGCTCCTGGGGGCGTCGTATGTGAGGTGCCGCCATGCGTTGGGACGAATCGCACCAGAGCCCTGATGTCATCGACCGCCGGGGGGAGCGCCGCCCGGTCGGGGGCCCCGGTCTCAGCGGGGTGTTCACCCTCTTCTCCATGTTCGGGTGGAAGGGCGCGGTGGTCGGGCTGATCTTGATGGGCGGCCTGTACCTCTTCCAGGGTCGGTCGAGCTCGCCGTCGCGGAGCGCGTCGGCGCCGCAAGGGAGCGCGGCGGAGAACCGCGGGGTGCGCTTCGTGGGCTTCGTGCTCGACGACGTGCAGGCGACCTGGGGGCGGATCTTCGAGCAGCGCGGCCAGCGGTACCGCCGCACGCAGCTCGTGGTGTTCCGCGACGCGACGCGCTCGGGCTGCGGCGTCGGCGAGGCGGCGATGGGGCCCTTCTACTGCCCCAACGACCAGCGGGTGTACATCGACCTGGGCTTCTACGACGAGCTCTCGCGACAGTTCGGCGCGCCCGGAGACTTCGCGCAGGCCTACGTGATCGCGCACGAGGTGGGGCACCACGTGCAGCACCTCCTGGGCGTCTCGGCGGCGCTGCGCGACCAGGAGCAGCGAGACCCCTCGCAGCGCAACGCCCTCTCGGTGCGGCAGGAGCTTCAGGCCGACTGCTTCGCGGGGGTGTGGGCGCGGTCGACCTCGCAGCGGCAGCTCTTGGAGCCCGACGACATGGCCGAGGCGATCCGCGCGGCGGCGGCGATCGGCGACGACCGGATCCAACAGCAGCAGGGCGGGGGCCGGGTGAACCCCGAGACGTGGACGCACGGCTCGTCGGAGCAGCGCATGGCGTGGCTGCGCCGGGGCTACGACAGCGGCGACATGAGCGCGTGCAACACGGTCCCGATCCCGGGCGGCGCTGGGGGCGGCGCCACGAGCGGGGAGACCTTCTGAGAAGTCATCGCGGCGAGACGCGCTCCGCGAGGGCGGGGAGCACCTCTCCCACGGGCGCGTCGACCTTCACCGCCGCGATGGCGTCGGCGCGGCCTTCACCGAGGTTCACCACCGCGACGGGGATCCCCCGCGACTGCGCGCGCAGCGCGAAGCGGTAGCCCGAGTAGACGGTGAGCGACGAGCCCGCGACGAGGAGCGCGTCGGCCGCGTCGAGCGCCGCGAAGGCCCGCTCCACCCTGGGCTTCGGGACGTTGTCGCCGAAGAACACCACGTCGGGCTTGAGCACCCCTCCGCAGGCCACGCACCCCGGCACGCGAAAGCCGGCGATGTGCGAGGGGTCGAGGTCGGCGTCTCCGTCGGGCGCGAGGCGGTGTGACCATCGGTCGGCGCCGGGGTTCATCGCGAGGAGGCGCTCTTGCAGCGCGTCGCGGTCTTCGAGGGCGCCGCAGTCGAGGCAGCGCGCTTCGTGGAGCGCGCCGTGGAGCTCGATGGCGTCACGGCTGCCGGCTTTGTGGTGGAGCCGGTCGACGTTCTGGGTGATGAGCGAGGTGACGGCGCCGGCGCGCTGCATCGCGGCGAGGCTGTGGTGCGCGGGGTTCGGCGCGAAGTCGCGGAAGCGCGGCCACCCGAGGACGCTCCGGGCCCAGTAGCGCGCACGGGTGGCGGGGTCGGTGACGAAGGCCCGGTGCTGGATGGGGTTGCGGGGTTTGAGTCGGGTGACCGGCCCGCGGTAGTCGGGGATGCCCGAGTCGGGCGAGACGCCCGCGCCGGTGAGGACGCAGAGGCGCTTTCCCGAGAGGAGCCGCGCGAGGTCGTCGAGGGCGTGGGTCACGAGGGCGGCGAAGGGTGCCACGCCGCGCGTCACGCCGTCGGCTTGTCGCTCGCGGGCTCGTCGCTCGCGGGCTCCTCCTGCTGCTCGCCCTCGGCGGTGGCGCGGCGGGCGCTGGCGGTGAGCGCGCGGAGCGCGTTCATCACCGGGGCCATCTCAGAGGAGTAGCCGTTGCGCGAGAGCGATCGGGCGAAGTCGAGGGAGCGCTCGACGGGCACCGCGAGCGACTCCCCCTTGGCGAAGGCGTGGTCGCGGAAGTCTCGCGCCATCGCGTCGAGGGTGTCGGCGATGGACTGGCACGCGCGCATCGTCGCGATCTCTCGCTGGAGGTGCTCGACCTCGAAGCGCTCGGGGTCGACGCCCCCGTCTCGCGGGCCGACGGTGTCGAAGAGGTCGCGCAGGCGCTCCCAGCGCTTGCGCGCGGCGGCGTGCTTGGGCGACGCGTCGGGGGTCGCGCTCGGCGGCGTCGAGAGCACGTCGAGCAGCAGACCCATCGCGCCGAGGAGCTTGAAGGTCACCCGAGCGTTGGGGTTCGCGCGCTGCGCCCCGTTGAGCCGCTGGAGCTCGGGCCAGCGCTGCCGCGCGGCCTTGAGCGAGCGCTCGGTCTCGGCGAGGTTCTCCTCGACGGAGACATCGACGGGCGCGGCGTCGGTGGCGGGGTTGACGGTGCAGGGAACAGCGACGGTGGTCTTCTTCGACATGGTGCCCTCACGGTGAGCGTGGGGTGCGCGTCCCGACCGTCGGGCGCTGTCTGCCTCGCTCATGGGTACTGAGGGCGAGGGCGAAGTTCCGTACGCGAAATCGACGGCGGGGTGCGCGAAGCTCAGGAAGCGGGTCCGCGAGGACGGCCGCGTGCTTCGCGGAGCTCAGGAGGGGGGTGCGCGGAGCTCAGGGCTGTGCGTGAAGGAGCACGGGGCTGGGCATCGGGGAGGACGGAGGCGTGCCAGGAGAAGCGGGGCGGTGTGCTTCGCGGAGCACGGGGGTGAACGCGCGGGAGGGTCGTGCATCGGCCTCTCGGTCGGAGACGGCAGCCTCGACTTCGACCCGCGCCGCTGTGAGCAGCTCAGCGGACGGCGCGTGCTCGTCGAGGGCGCACCCTCCCGTTCGACGACGGCTTACTGGAGCGTGACGCTCCTCGCGCGAACCCTGGAGCCCGCGCGACCATCGCCGGGGCTCCGCTGATCCCGCCCGTTGCCCCCTCACCCCCCCGTCGCCCTCATGTTCACCGCGCGGGCGGTCACTTCGGTGCAGCCCTTCCAGCTCGCGTCGGGCTTCATCGCCCACGCCTCGGCGAGCCTCTCACCCACCGCGCCCCCGCCCTCGTCGATCGCGTCGACCACGCTCACGCCGTCGTTCGTCGCGAGGCACGGGCGCAGCACCCCGTCGCTCGTCACCCGCAGCCGGTCACAGCCCGCGCAGTACGTGTCCGTCATCCCCGTGATGAAGCCCACGCGGCGCCCGCTCCCGTCGCGCGCGGCGACGTACTTCGCGGGCCCGCGCTCCGCGTCGCGCTCCCCGGTGTCATCGCGCAGCAACTCATCGAGCGCGCGTCGCATCTCGCTCACCGTCACCAGCTTCTCCCGCCACACCCGCGCGCCCTCGCCGACGCCCATCACCTCGATGAAGCGCGGCGTCACCCCCAGCGCCCACGCCCAGCGCGCGATCGACGGAAGCTCCCCGTCGTTCTCCCCCCGCAGCACCACGGTGTTGGTCTTCACCTCGGTGAAGCCCGCCGCGAGGGCCGCGTCGACGCCCGCGAGCACGGCCGAGAGATCACCGCCGCGGGTGACCCTCGCGAAGACCTCGGGCACCAGCGAGTCGAGCGACACGGTCACCCGGTCGACGCCCGCGTCGCGCAAGGGCGCGGCCATCGCGGCGAGGCGCGACGCGTTGGTGGTGAGCGCGAGGTCGGTCACGCCCGCGGACTTGATCCGCCGCGCGATGTCGACCACCTCGCGGTGGAGCAGCGGCTCTCCGCCCGTGACGCGCACGCGGCGCACGCCCTCGGCGACGAGGGCGCGGGCGAGGCGCTCCCACTGGTCGACATCGAGCCGCTCATCAGCAGGGAGGTACCCGTCGCGGCGCGAGGGACGGCAGTAGACGCAGGCCATGTCGCAGCGGTCGGTGAGCGACACGCGGGCCATCGCCGGCGCGGCGCGAGGAGTGATCACCGGCAGAGCGACTCGCATCAGACGGAGTGCATACCGCCGTCGGGCGCGCGCCGCTACGGCTCCTCCGCCGGGGGCTCCTCGGGCGTCGCTGGAGGCTCCGCGGGGGCCGTCGACGGGGCGATGCGCACCGCGAGCGCTCGCACCCGCTCCGCCGCCTCGGCGTCGGTCGTCTCCGGGGGCACCATCAGGGTCTGCGGCTCCGGCGCCGGGGTGCTCCGCGCGCGGAAGGTGATGCCCTGCGACTGAGCCTCCCGCGCCGCGTCGGGGCCCACGATGGGGTTGGCGGCCATCCCGCGGGCGATGGCGCGCAGGCGAGCGAGGGTGTCGGCGCCGACGATCCCCCGCTCGAAGATCGAGAAGCGCGGCACCGGAGCGGGCAGGAGCGTCGCGAGGTAGGCCGACTCCAGCACCGTGAGCTGCGAGGGTTCCTTTCCGAAGAAGAACCGCGCCGCGGGGCCCACGCCGTAGATCCCAGGGCCGAACTCCACCACGTTGAGGTACAGCTCCAGGATCCCGCGCTTGTCGAGGGTGCGCTCCAGCCACCAGGTGAGGGCCACCTCCTGGAGCTTTCGCACCAAGGTCTTCTCCCTCGCCAGGAACACGTTCTTCACGAGCTGCATCGAGAGGGTGCTCGCGCCGTAGGCGAACCTCCCCAGCGCTACGTTGCGCACCAGCGCCCCGCGGATCTCGTCGGGAGAGAATCCCCGGTGGCGGAAGAACCCGCCGTCTTCGCGCTGCACCACCGCGGCGACCACGAAGGGGGAGATCTGCTCGAAGGGAGTCCACGCCGGGGCGCTCGGGCCCGTGATGAACGCGCGCAGGCCCTCGGGCTCGTTCACCCGCTGCACGAAGGGCGCGCTGAACCTCGCTACGTCCACCTCGCCCGCGGAGCGCACCACCCGGCACGCGTCGGCCACGTTCGACGTGAGCGTCGTCGCCGCCAGCGCCCGCGTGTCGAGGGTGAGCCGCGCCTCCATCCCGATGGTGCCCGAGAAGGTGAAGCCCGCGAGGGGGCCGAGCACCGCGCGCGGGAGGTTCCGCCTCGGCAGGTCGCAGTCCGTCGGCGGCACGTTCACCGAAGCGTCGATGGCCGTGTACCCCTCGCCCCGCTCCACGCTCCCCCCCGCGAGGAAGCGCAGCCCGTTGACCGCCACCTCGATGCGCTGCGTCGACACCCGCCGCCGCGCGCCGAGCTCCACCCGCACGGCGCCCCGCAGCGACGCGCTCAGACCGTCGACGGGCTCCCGCGCGAGGCCCCTGTGCTCCAGGCCGAAGTCCTCGATCGAGAGCTCGCCGTCGATGTCGAAGACCCGCTCCCCGTCAGGGCGCACCCGCACCCTCGCCCTCGCCACGCCGTTCCCCGTGTCGTGCCACGGCACCGACGGCACCCACCGCGCCACCCGGCTCAAGGGGATCGCCCCCGCGTCGAGCTCGGCCCTCCACCGCTCGCCGTCGCGGGTCCACGTCACCGCGAGGGAGGGCGCGCCCCCGAGGTCGTCTCCGAGCTGCGCGCTCACGGTATCGATCTCGCTCCCGCGCAGCGACGCCCGCAGCGAGGCCGGTCGCAGGTCGACCACCGTCTCGCTCCCCTGCCGCAAGCGCACAGCTCCGTCCGTCGCGCTCAACGTGCGCTGCGCCACGGGGGCCGCCTCGGGCTCCGCCGCGGGCGCCGGCTCCGTCGCGCGC
>JAEYZO010000123.1 GCA_023428035.1 Pseudomonadota bacterium
CACGGCGAGGGTCGTGAGCACCACGCCGAGGGGCTTGCCGACGAGGAGACCGACGAAGGGCCCCAGCGCCGCGGGCGAGGTCACGCTGACGCGCGACGCGCCCAGGCTCACCCCGGCGTTCGCGAGGGCGAAGAGCGGCACGACCCCGAAGGCCACGAGGCCCTGGAGCCCGTGCACCGTGCGGTCGAGGGGCGACTGCACCGACTCGAGGTGTCGCTCGATCGCCGCGATCACCCCCGACGGCGGCTCCGCCTTCGCACGCGTCGCCCGCCGCAGCGCGTCGAGGGCCTCGTCGAGGTCGTCGAGCACCCCCCGGGGGTCGCGCGGCGGCGCCGAGGGGATCATCAGCCCCAGCACCACGCCCGCGAGGGTCGCGTGCACGCCCGAGCGCAACATCGCGAACCACAGGCCCGCGCCCACCAGGGCGTAGGGCCACACCGAGCTCACTCGCGCGCGGTTGAGCCCGAAGCCGAGGAGCCCGAGCCCCGCGGCGAGGGCGAGGAAGCCCCAGTGGATCGCGCCGCCGTAGAAGGCCGCGATCACGATGATGGCCCCGAGGTCGTCGAAGATCGCGAGGGCCGTGAGGAACACGAAGAGCGAGGTCGGCACCCGGGACTTCACCAGGGTCATGCACCCGAGGGCGAAGGCGATGTCGGTCGCCATCGGGATGCCCCAGCCCCGCTGCGCGGGGGTGCCCGCCGCGATCGCGTGGTGCAGCAGCGCCGGGACGACCATGCCGCCCACCGCGGCCACGGCGGGGAGGATCGCGCGGGAGAAGGTGCGGAGCTCGCCGCGCACGAGCTCGCGCTTGATCTCCATGCCCACCACGAAGAAGAACAGGGTCATCAGACCGTCGTTCACGAGGTGGTGCAGGGGCCAGTAGAGGTCGCGGTGCCCCACGCGGATCCCGAGGGGGGCGTGGAGGATCGACGCCCAGGCGCCAGCCCAGACCGAGTTGGCCAGGGCCATCGAGGCCGCCGACGCGAAGAACAGCAGGATCCCGCTGGCCGCCTCGAGGCGGAGGAAGGCCCTGAACGGCGCCACCAGCGCGAAGAGCACCCGGGGCACCGGCGGGCGGGGATCTGCGCCGTCGGTCATGGCCCGCGAGACATAACGCGCGACTCGCCGCGCGACAGCAGAAAGCGACCCTCTACGCGGCCGACTCGTCGCGCGACGTCTCCGCCGCGCGGCGGGCCTTCACCGCGGCGAAGATGGCCTCGTGCGTCGACGGACACGCCAGCGGCACGTCGCCGCCGGGGGCTCCGAAGGCGGCCACCGCGTCTCGGATCGCCTCGCGCACCGAGATGGCGAGCATCAACGGGGGCTCGCCCACGGCCTTCGAGCCGTGGATGGTGCTGGCCTGCGCGGCGTCGGGGAGGAGCGCCACGCGGAGATCCACCGGCGCGTCGCCGATCGAGGGGATCTGGTACGTGCTCGCCGAGTGCGTGAGGAGTCGGCCCGCCGGGTCCCAGAGGAGCTCCTCGCCGGTGAGCCACCCGACGCCCTGCACGAAGCCGCCCTCGACCTGCCCGCGGTCGATGCCCGGGTTCAGCGAGTCGCCTACGTCGTGGAGGATGTCGACGCGAAGCACCTTCTTCATCCCGCTGTAGCCGTCGACCTCGACCTCGCTCACCGCCGCCCCGAAGGCGAAATAGTGAAAGGGCTTGCCCTCGCCCTTCGCGCGGTCCCACCCGATGCCCGGGGTCTTGTAGAAGCCCGTCGCCGAGAGAGGCACCTGCCACAGGTAGGCCGTCTCGGTGACCTTCTCGATCGGCACCGACGCCGCTCCGTCGCGGGTCGAGACCTTGTCGCCCTCGAAGACGAAGTCACCCTCGGGCACGCCCAGCAGCGCCGCCGCCACGGGCGCGAGCCTCTCTCGGAGCGTCGCGCAGGCCGCGCGCACCGCCGCGCCGTTCAGGTCGGCCCCGGCGCTCGCCGCCGTCGCCGAGGTGTTGGGCACCTTGTCGGTCGTGGTCTTCATCATCCGAACGCGGCCGCGGGAGAGCCCGAGCTCGCGCATCACCACACCCTGGACCTTGGTGTGGAGCCCCTGGCCCATCTCGGTCCCGCCGTGGTTCACCTGCGCCGACCCGTCGCGGTAGAGCACCACCAGGGCGCCGGCCTGGTTCAAGAACGTCGCGGTGAACGAGATGCCGAACTTCACCGGCGTGACCGCGAGCCCGCGCTTCACCCGCGGGCTCGACGCGTTGAAGCGGTCGACCTCGGCGCGGCGAGACTCGAACTCGCTCGACGCGAGCAGCCGCGGCCAGATCACGGGCAGGCGGTTCGCCTCGACGCGCTGGCCGTAGTGCGTGGTGTCTCGACCCTCGGAGCCGTAGAGGTTGCGCGCGCGCACGAGCTCGGGCGCGAGGTCGAGCGCTCGGGCGACGCGGTCGAGGGCCTCCTCGATCACCACCATCCCCTGCGGCCCGCCGAATCCGCGGAAGGCCGTGTGCGAGGTGACGTTGGTCTTCGCCACGCGCCCCACCACGTCGACGTTCGGGATGTAATACGCGTTGTCGACGTGGAAGAGCGCGCGGTCGCAGATGGCCTCGCTCAGGTCGAGGGCCCAGCCGCCGTCGGAGGTGAGCCGCGCGTCTAGCGCGAGGAGGTGGCCGTCGCCGTCGAAGCCCACGCGGTACTCCGCGTGGAAGGGGTGCCGCTTGCCGGTGAGGGCCATGTCGAGGTCGCGGTCGAGCTGCACCCGCACGGTCTCGCCCGTCTTCACCGCCGCGAGCGCGACGAGCGCCGCCCAGGTGTTGCCCTGGGTCTCCTTTCCGCCGAAGCCGCCGCCCATGCGCGGCGACTGCACCACCACCCGGTTGCGAGGGAGCCCCACCACGTGCGCGACCACCGCCTGGATCTCGCTCGGGTGCTGCGTCGACGAGGCGACGAAGAGGTCGCCCTCCTCGCCGACCTCGGCCCAGGCCGCGTGGCTCTCGAGGTAGAAATGCTCCTGGCCCCCGATGAGGAGCTCGCCCGACAGGGTGTACGGCGCGGAGGCCAGCGCGGCCTGCGCGTCGCCCCGTCGGATGCGGCTCGGCTCGGTGTGATAGCTGCCCGCGGCGATGGCGGCCTTCACGCCCACGATTGCGGGCAGGGGCTCGTACTCGACCTCGACGGCCATCGCGGCGCGGCGCGCGTTGTCGTCGGTGTCGGCGACCACCACCGCGACGGGGTGGCCGTGAAAGCTGACCTCGTCGTAGGCGAGCAGCACCTCGTCGTGGCGCACCGCGCCCACGTCGTTCACGCCGGGCACGTCTTCGGCCATGAGCACCGCGGCGACGCCCGGCATGGCGCGGGCCTTCGTCGCGTCGCGCCGCAGCACCCTCGCCCTGGCGTGCGGAGCGCACACCGGCCAGAGGGTGAGCGAGGGACGTCGCTGCGCCTCGTCGTCGACGTAGCGGGCGCGGCCCGTGGCGTGGCCCAGCGCGCTCTCGTGGCGGAGGCCCTTCGAGGCGTCGTCGACGGGCCAGGTGTCTGAGGGGGCGAAGTCGAGGTCGGCGTCTTGCGAGAGCGAGGTCGCGCCGTCGACGAACTTCTCGAAGAGGCTCACCACCAGGTCGCGGCGGTAGTCGGGCCCGCTGCGCGCGTCGCGGATCGGCGCGAAGGTCGCCGCGAGCGTGGGGAGGATCGACCGCGCGTCGCTCCACGGCCGGCCCTCGAGGGCCCGCTCGGCGTCGAGGGCGCGCGAGGGCGTCGCGGCCACGCCCCCGTAGGCGAGGCGGGCCCTTCGCACCACGCCCTGCGCGTCGAGGTCGACGCTGAAGGCCGCGGCGACGATGGAGATGTCGAGCTCCCTGCGCTTCGAGACCTTGTAGCTCTCCGCTCGTCGGGTCACGCCCTCGGGCGCGTGGGGGACGCGCACCGCGGTCATCACCTCGTCGCGGCGCATCACCGTCGCGCGGTACCCCGTGAAGAACCCCGCGAGGGGCACCACCCGCGCGCCCGCGACGCTCGCGAGCTCGACCTCGGCGTCGAGGGCGAGCAGCACCGGCGCGAGGTCTCCGATCGGCGAGGCCGTGACGAGGTTGCCCGCCACGGTCGCGCGGTTCCGCACCTGCCGCGCGGCGAAGACCCTGAGCATCTTGTCGAGGGTCGGGAGCGCGCCCGCGGTGGCCTCCTCGACCTGCGTGAGCGTTGCGGCGCCGCCGATGACCCAGTGCGTCGCGGTGCGCTCCACCCGCCGCAGCGAGGCCACCGCCTCGGTGGAGATCAGCAGCGGGAACGCGCGGAACTTCTTGTTGGCCTCGACGCCGATCTCCGTCGCCCCCGCGATGAGCGCGGCGTCGGGGTGCTCGGCGCGCAGCGCCAGCAGGGCCTCGACGGTGTCTGGCCTGAGCAGGCGCGTGCCGTCGTGCGCGTACTCGAAGGCGCCGACGACGGCGTTGGGCTCGACCATCGGGAGGCGGAAGCGCTCCGACGCGGAGGCCGGCGCCGCGAGCGCGTGGCGCATGGCGTCGCGGATCGGTCGGTAGCCCGTGCAGCGGCAGAGGTTGCCGCAGAGCTGGTCGTGGAGCTGCCAGGGCTCCTTCAGGTCGTCGCGCATGCAGCCCTCGAACATCGAGACGACGAAGCCCGGGGTGCAGTAGCCGCACTGCGAGCCGTGGTGCTCGGCCATCGCGCGCTGCGCGGGGTGGGGCTCGGGGTCGGCGAGGCCCTCGACGGTGACGACCGTGCGGCCCGCGAGGAGCGACAGGGGCGTGATGCAGGCGTTGAACGAGCGCCACGTCGGCCGGCCGCGGCCGTCGAGGTCGACCATCGCTGTGGTGCAGGCGCCGCAGTCGCCCTCGGCGCAGCCCTCCTTGGTGCCGGTGAGCCCGCGGGCCCGGAGCCAGTCGAGGAGCATGGTGGTCGCGGCGACGCCAGAGACGCGCTGGACGCTGCCGTTGAGGGTGAAGACGATCTCGTGAGCCATGGCGCGGGGCGCGACGGTAGCGCGCCCTCACGCGGCGGGGAAACCCGTCAGGTGATGCTCTCGGGCACGAAGATCACGTCGTCGGGCTCGAGGTCGAAGTCCGCGACGCGGCCCTCGGCGATGTCTTCGACGCGGAGCACGAAGGTGCGGCGGTTGCCCCGGCGGTCGCTGCGCGTGACGCGCACCTGGTTCTTCTCGGCGAGCGCGGTGAACCCGCCCGCGAGAGAGATCGCCTGGGAGATGGTGAGGCACTGCTGGTGCGGGAAGCGCCCGGGGTGCTGCACCTGGCCGAAGACCGAGATGAAGCGCGAGTTCACCTCGGTGAGCTCGACCCGCACCGAGGGGTCGCGCAGCACGTCTTGACCGTTCGGGTTCTCGGCGCTGCGCTCGCCGAGGCGCCGGCGGATCACGTCGGCCAGCTCGCTCGGCTGCATCCCGACGACCTCGAGGCGGCCGAGGTAGGGGTAGTCGATCTGGCCCTCTTCGCTCACGCGGAAGGCCCCGCTCAGGCGCTCTTCGCTGAACACGTTGACGTTGAGCACGTCGCGCGGGCCGATGCCGG
>JAEYZO010000132.1 GCA_023428035.1 Pseudomonadota bacterium
ACCCTCAGGTCTGTGAACGCTTCGCGAACCTCCCGCGCCGAGGCGCGGTCGCTTCGCTTCCCTCGCGCTCGGCGCGGAGCCGCGCCAACATCACCGCGGCGGGCTCATCGTTCGGGTCCTGCGGCACCAGCTCCCCGCGGAACGCCTTGTCGAGGATCGCCCGGTCGAGCGCGTCGAGCTGCGCACGCTGCGCCTCCACCGCGGCCTTCACCCGCTCGATGCGCGCGAGCGCCACCTCCACGCGGCGGACGATCTCGTGCTGCTCTTCGAGCGGTGGCAGGCACACGTGGAACGACAGCACCTCGGGGAAGTACACCGTCGTGTGCGTAGAGCCCTTCCCGAAGCGCCAGATGGCGTCGTGTTCAGCGAGGAACAGGCACTTCAACCAGTGGGGGTCGACGGAGCGCGTACACACCCAGTTCACGAAGTCCTGCGAGGTCGCCATCGGGCGACCCATCACGACCACGTAGCCAACAGACGCAGTGCGGCTCAGGCAGACTGTCCCAGCGGGCAACAGTCGGGCCGCTGAGTTCGCGAGCCCCGCGTCGTTCGTGGACTGCTCGGTCTCCATGATCGTGGAGCCGTGGTGAATCCGTGCGTCGCGAATGCCGATCCAAGGCACGTCGCCACCCCACCACTCGGGGTGATTGCGGCTCGGCGTGTGCCCGCTCTCAAGCCGCGCCACGTCGACGAGGGGCGTCCACCGCCACTCCGGGGGCGCCGGCAGGTCGGGCATCCCAACCGAGAGCGCGAAGTCGCCCGGAATCACGGACCTGCTTCGGGTGTCGTAGCGTGCCGGTCGCGGGGGTCGCTCCCTGCCGTTAGGGCACTCTGACAGCGGGGTCTGACGGCGCTCCGCACGCCACTCCGCCGTCAATTCCCCCCGGAACGCTGCGGCGAGCACCGACTTCCGGTACTGCTCCAGCATCGCGGGTACGGCGTCGAGTGCCTCCCTCGCGGCGCGCGAGCGGGACAGCAGCTCGTCGAGCTTCGCGACGATGCGACGTTGCTCCTCCGCAGGGGCAGTGGGGATCCTCACGCCCTTCAACTCGCCGAGGTTGATCCTGAGTCGACCAATCCCGTGGCTGGACAGCGCTGTGCGAGCCAAGCCTGCGGGAGAGTTCAACGCGAGCGCGACGTAGCGAGGGTCGAGCTCGCCATGCACGTTCATCCGAATGCAGTCGGCCTTGACGATCGCGTCACCAAGCCCGGTCGGAACCATCGCGCATCGACCCACCGGCTCCGCGAGCGCGGCGATCAGCAGGTCGCCCTCAAAGCAGCGGTGCTTCTGAAGCTCTTCCGCGCGCGACCGATCGACGAACGCCTTGTCTTGATCGATGAACCTCCCCAAGCCGATATTTCCGAGTCGGACGACCCGAATGCCCTCCTCCCGGTAGTGCTCCGACTTCAGCTTGCTACCGAAGGGGCCGTCGGTCATCGCGTTCGGCTCGTTCGCGGCGAGGTCGCCCAACCTCGCCCACGCCCACCCCGGCGGCAACCCCCCCGTCGTTCCACCGTCGCTCACGCCTCCACCCCTAGCGCCTCTTGCAGTCCGCGGATCTCTCGTAGCGCGGTCTCCAGCGACTCGGCGATGCCTGCGGCGATCACCTCGGGCTCCGCCAACTCCTCGTGGTGGCCAGCGCTCTCGTCCTTCAGCCAGGTGATGTCGAGGTTGTCGCCGCGCCTCGCGACCTCCTCCCGGGTGAACACCCGCCAGCGACCCGACTCGCCCTGGTCCTCTCGCGGCGAGCCCCCGCGGGGGTCGTCACCGTACAGCCTCACGAAGTCGTCGAAGTGCGCCCGCGTCAACGGAGTCCGCTTGCCGAAGGCCGGGACGTTGGTGCGGTAGTCGTAGAACCACACCCGCTTCGTGTTCCCCGTGTCGGTGCTGCCCCGGCTGAAGAAGAGCACGTTGGTCTTCACGCCCTGGGCGTAGAAGATCCCCGTGGGGAGGCGCAGCACCGTGTGCAGGTCGCACTTCTCCATCAGGTCGCGGCGCACCTCGACGCCGACGTTGTCCTCGAAGAGCACGTTGTCGGGGAGCACCACGGCCGCGCGGCCTCCGGGCTTCAGACCCCGGTAGATGTGCTGGAGGAAGGCGATCTGCTTGTTGCTCGTGGGGTAGGTGAAGTCGTCGCGGGAGGGCTTCTGGCCTCCCTGCTTCGTCCCGAACGGGGGGTTGGTCAGGATCAAGTCGGCCTTCGGCAGCCCCGCCCCGAGCGAGGTCAGGGTGTCTCCGTTCTGCACCTCGCTCTGGATGTCGTGCAGGAGAAGGTTCATCTGCGCGAGGCGCATGGTCTCGGGCACCAGCTCGACGCCGACGTACGCCCTCGTCCGTTGGAACTCCGCCGCGGACTCGGAGAGCGTGAAGAGGCCCTCGGTGGCCGCCTTGATGTAGTGGTCCGCGTGGATGAGAAAGCCCGCCGTGCCGCAGGCGGGGT
Source organism: Pseudomonadota bacterium (assembly GCA_023428035.1). Lineage (GTDB taxonomy): Bacteria > Myxococcota_A > Polyangia > Polyangiales > JAEYZO01. Next base: position 2,442 of record JAEYZO010000132.1, read on the forward strand.
CCTGGAGGATCTCCCCCGCGCGGGGCTTCACCACGTCGACCATGGCGTCGACCAGCGGACGCGGCGTGAAGTACTGCCCCGCGCCGGACTTCACCTCGCCCGCGTTCTTCTCCAGCAGGCCCTCGTAGAGCTCGCCGATCTGCTCGCGCTCCTTGGAGAACCAGTCGATGGCGTCGATGGCCTCGACGAGCTTCGAGAGCGACTGCGGCTTTCGCAGGGCCGTGGCCGCGTCGCCGAAGATGGTCTGCACCCGGGGCGAGCCCTCCGTGCCGAGGTGCAGGAGGAGGGACTTGTAGAAGGTGAGCTGGGCGATGCCCTCGCGCGCGGTGAGGTCGTCCCAGCGGTAGCCCTTGGGGAGGTGGCGGTCCTCGCGACCCGTCTCCTTCGCCATCTTCAGGAAGAGCAGATAGACCAGCTCGGTGACGTACTTCTGATAGACCACCCCGTCATCACGGAGCACGTGGCAGAGGTTCCAGAGCTTCTGGACGATGTCGTAGGCGGGCGCGGGCATCGGTGCTCACTGGTGTGGTGGAGGGGGAGGAAGGAGGGGGAAGGGGTGCTCACCCGGCGTCTTGCCAGGCGGCGTCGATGAAGTCTCCGAGGACGGCGTCGGTCTGGCCGTCGAACACGGCGTCGGCGCGTCGGGCGCCGCCGATGGTGGCGAAGGCGCCCGCGTCGAGCGAGCTCCGGTCGACCACTACCTCCTGCTTCATCTGCTGCGCGATGCGCTGGAGCCATCGGCGCTGCTCGTCGCTCCACTCGCGCGACGCGAGCATCTTCGAGAGGGCGGCCTCGACGCGGAGCTCGTAGGCCATCAGAGGGCTCCCCAGCGCGCGCTGCCGGATGTGCCCGATGATCCCCGCGGCGATGTCGGCGTTGCGGGTGAGCTTCCACGCCGCCTGGAGGCTGGGCTCACGGAAGCCGTTCTCCTCCAGCACCACGCGCACCTCCTTGAGCGTCGCGCGGGTGAGGTCCCTCGGTCGCTGCACCACCACGGCGAGGGCGGGCACTAGGTTGAGGTTCTCGGCGATGAACCTGCCGAAGCCGTCGAGGTACTCCTCCGGCGGGGCGTCGCCCACCGACTGCTCGACGCTCAGCACCTCGTCGTCGTGCTCTGAGATGATCGGCCACTGCGGGCGCGCCCGCGGCGTGTCGAGCCAGCGCGCCAGCGCCTCGCGCTCGGCCCACCACCGCGCGTGCTCCGCGGGGTCGCCCTCTCGCAAGGACGCGAGCGCGTCAGCGGGCTCGGCCCCCGCGGCGCGGGTGAAGGCCTCGATCGACGCGGGGTTCGACCGCTGGAGCGCCACGCGGAGCTTCGCGAGGAGCTGATCGAGCAGGTCGTCGCGCACGATGTCGCTCTGCGCGTCGCGGAGTTCCGCGGTGAGCCTGCCGAAGCTGAAGCTCGGGTCGACCGCCACGGGGTTCATCTGCGAGACCGAGTGGAGCGACTCGGTGACCCCCACGGCGTCGAAGACCTTGAACGAGGTCTTGCCGATGCCGGGGCACAGCCGCGTGCCGCGGCCGATCATCTGCTCGTAGAGGATGCGGCTCTTCACCGGGCGCAGGAACACCAGCGCGGTGATCGAGGGCACGTCGACGCCCGTGGTGAGGAGGTCGACGGTCACGGCGATATCGGGCAGGCGCTCCAGGCGAAAGTGACGGATGGCTCGCAGGGGCTGGTCGACCGAGCCGGTGATCTTCGCGACGAGCCCGGGGTCGCGTAGGCCGCGCAGCGACGCGAGCGACTCGCGGAGCAGCTCCACGACCATGTCGGCGTGGGCGTCGTTCGCGCAGAAGATCAGTGTCTTCCCTGGGGCGTCGGGGTCGATCTGACGCACGAGCTCGTCGCAGACCGTCGCGTTGAAGCCCTTGACGAGCACGCGGCTGTTGAAGTCTCCGACGTCGAAGCTCACCGCGTCGGGGAGGGTGTCGAACTCGACGGTGCTCCGCGCGGCGTTCCAGCGGAGCACCTCGGTCTCGGCCTCGTAGGTCACCCCCTGGGTGGCGAGGCGCGTGCGGATCCGGATGACAGGCTCCTGATCCACGAGGAAGCCGTCGAGCACCGCGTCGCGGAAGCGGTACTGGTACACGGGCATCCCGAAGATCTGCACGGTGTGCTGCGCGGGCGTGGCGGTGAGCCCGATCCGCACGGCGTCGAAGTGTTCGAGGGCGCGGCGGTACTTCGAGACGTAATCGTCGTCGGAGCGGTAGAGCATCTCGACGTCGGTCATCTCGGCGTCGAGCACGTAGCCGCGGTGGCATTCGTCGACGACGACGCAGTCGTACTGGTCGATCGGCGGCACGTCGTTGGACGACTTCGCGAAGAGGATGCGCCGGATGAGCCCCTGCACGGTGGAGACGTGGAGGCGCGTCTCGGAGTCGACGTCCTTCGTGCCGAGGCCGCGGGAGTCGTAGATCTCGGTGAGGGACTTGCCCTGCTCCAGCTTCTCTTTGCTGAACTGCTCCCACGCCTGCTCGGCGAGGGCCTCACGGTCGACGAGGAAGAGCACCCGACGGAAGCGCTTAGCCTTGAGCAGTCGGTACACCAGCCCGAGGCAGGTGCGGGTCTTCCCGGTGCCTGTCGCCATCGCGAGGAGTGCTCGCCGCTCGCCCTTCGTCAGCGCGCCCTCGACGGCGCGGATCGCCTCGCGCTGGTAGGGGCGCAGGCCGAGGTAGTCCATGGGCTCGGCGTCGAGGGCCGCGCGCGAGGCGTCGACGTCAACCCCGAGCAGTCGCCGCAGTCCCTCAGGGGTGTACCAGCCCGCGAGCGGCCGCGGAGGCTCCAGCGGACGGTGCAGGTCGTCGAACCAGACGCCGCTCTTCTCCTTGAGCTGCGCGAAGTACCCGCGGCCGTTGGTGGCGAAGGCGAAGGGCACGCGCATCTCGCCCCAGGGGCCTCCTGGCGCGGTCGCGTCGCTGCCGTGGATGAACGCGCGGGCGTAGCGCCGGGCTTGCGCGAGCACGCCCGGGACGTCGACGTGCGTCGCCTTGGCTTCGACCACGGCCATCGCGTCGAGGCCGTCGAAGAGCACGTAGTCGGCGACGCCGTCGGCGGTAGGCACCTCGGCGATGGCCTGCCGCGCGCCTGCCTGCGGTCGCACGCCCTTCGACCAGCGGAGGGCCTCGGAGTCTGCGGTCCAGCCAGCGCGGGTGAGGTCGGCGTCGACGCGGGCGCGCACCTCGACCTCGGTGAGCGTGTAGGCCGCGGCGGCGGCGTTGGCCCGCGCGGCCTCTCG
>JAEYZO010000195.1 GCA_023428035.1 Pseudomonadota bacterium
CCCCCTCGAGTCGCCCTACACCAACCACGACCTCGACCCCACCCGCGTCGCCGACCGCAAGTGGTCGACCCGAGACATCGCCGCCCTCTGGGTCTCGATGTCGGCCTGCGTGCCCACATACATGCTCGCGTCGTCCCTCATCTCGGGCGGGATGAGCTGGTGGCAGGCCGTGCTCACCATCTTCCTCGGCAACGTCATCGTGCTCCTGCCGATGGTGCTCAACGCCCACGCCGGCACCAAGTACGGAATCCCCTTCCCGGTGTACTGCCGCGCCTCCTTCGGGGTGATGGGCGCGAACGTCCCGGCCATCCTCCGCGCCCTCGTCGCCTGCGGGTGGTTCGGCATTCAGGCGTGGATCGGCGGCGCCGCCATCTACAAGATCCTCGTCGTCTTCTTCCCCGCGCTCGCCCGCGCCGCGAACCTCCCCCTCCTCGGCATCAACGCCCCGCAGCTCGCGACCTTCCTCTTCTTCTGGGGGCTAAACGTCTACGTCATCAAGCGCGGCATCGAGTCGATCCGCATCCTCCTCAACATCAAGGCCCCGCTCTTGATCCTCCTCGGGCTCGCGCTCCTCGCGTGGGCCTACCAGCGCGCGGGGGGCTTCGGCGCGATGCTCTCTCGCCCGTCTGCCTTCGGCCCTGGGGGCGCCCGCGACGGACAGTTCTGGGCCTTCTTCTTCCCCGCCCTCACCGGCAACGTCGGCTTCTGGGCGACGCTCTCGCTCAACATCCCCGACTTCTCCCGCTACGCCTACTCGCAGCGCGATCAGGTGGCCGGGCAGGCCCTCGGGCTCCCCACCACCATGGGCCTCTACTCCTTCATCGGCGTCGCGGTGACCTCGGCCACGGTGGTCATCTACGGCGAGGCCGTGTGGGACCCGGTGGACCTCGTCACGCGCTTTCAGAACCCCGTGGTGCTGGTGATCGCACTCGCGTCGCTCTGCCTCGCGACCCTCGCCACGAACATCGCCGCGAACGTGGTCAGCCCCGCCAACGACTTCGCCAACCTCTCGCCGAAGCACATCGACTTCCGCCGCGGGGGCTACATCACCGCGCTCATCGGCATGGCCATCATGCCGTGGAAGCTCGTCGCCGACCCCACGGGCTACATCTTCACCTGGCTCGTGGGCTACTCCGCGCTCCTGGGCTCCATCGGCGGGGTGCTCATCGCCGACTACTTCGTCGTTCGCCGCACGCGCCTCGACCTCCCCGGTCTCTACAAGGCCGACGGCCCCTACTGGTTCAGGTCAGGCTGGAACCCCGCGGCCTTCGTCGCCCTCGTCGCGGGCATCGCGCCGAACCTGCCGGGCTTCTTCGGCACGGTCCACTGGGCCACGGTGTCGCCCTTCTGGATGAACCTCTACCACTACGCGTGGTTCGTCGGCTTCGGCATCTCCTTCGCGGTGTACCTCGCCGCCATGAAGCTCCAGGGCGAGCCCGCGCCGTCTCCCGCTTCGTAGCCCGCGGGCCGCGCCCACCCGAGCCTGGGCGGCATCGAACGACGCCCGCTGCCTCGACGCAGAGGCCGCGGCGCGCGCCGAGGCGCAGGGAGAGGGAGCGAGATCGATGGCAGAGAAGAAGAAGTCGAAGCCCGCGGAGGCGAAGCCCGCGGAGGCGAAGCCGAGCACGCAGAGGGGTGACGGCGGAGAGACGCACCAGACCGTGGCCGAGGGGGGGCCGACGCTCACCACGGCGCAGGGCATCCCGGTCTCCGACGACCAGAACTCGCTGAAGGCGGGGGCGCGGGGGCCGACGCTGCTCGAAGACTTCGTGCTCCGCGAGAAGATCACGCACTTCGACCACGAGCGCATCCCCGAGCGCATCGTGCACGCGCGGGGCTCCGGGGCGCACGGGTACTTTCAGCCCACGAAGTCGCTGAAGCACCTCACCCACGCGGCCTTCCTGCAAGACCCCGCGAAGAAGACCGAGGTGTTCGCGCGCTTCTCGACGGTGGCGGGGGGCGCGGGCTCCGTCGACACGCCCCGAGACGTGCGCGGCTTCGCGGTGAAGTTCTACACCGAGGAGGGCAACTTCGACCTCGTCGGCAACAACATCCCGGTGTTCTTCATTCAAGACGCGATGAAGTTCCCCGACCTCGTCCACTCGGTGAAGATGGAGCCCGACCGGGGCTTTCCGCAGGCCGCGTCGGCGCACGACACCTTCTGGGACTTCATCTCGCTCATGCCCGAGAGCCTGCACATGATCATGTGGGCCATGAGCGACCGGACCATCCCGCGCTCGCTGCGCATGATCGAGGGCTTCGGCGTCCACACCTTTCGGATGGTGAACGCCGAGGGCAAGTCCACCTTCGTGAAGTTCCACTGGCGCCCCACCATCGGCGCGGCCTCGACGCTCTGGGACGAGGCCGTCAAGATCGCCGGCGCCGACCCCGACTTTCACCGCAGGGACCTCTGGGAGTCCATCGAGCGCGGCGACTACCCCGAGTGGGAGCTGGCCATCCAGTCCTTCGACGAAGAGACCGCGAAGCGCTTCCCCTTCGACGTCCTCGACGCCACGAAGATCATCCCTGAAGAAGACATCCCGCTGGAGGTCATCGGCCGGATGGTGCTCGACCGCAACCCCGACAACTTCTTCGCCGAGACCGAGCAGGCGGCCTTCCACCCCGGCAACCTCGTCCCCGGCATCGACGTGAGCGACGACCCGCTCCTCCAGGGCCGGCTCTTCTCGTACCTCGACACCCAGCTTATCCGCCTGGGGGGCCCGAACTTCCACCAGCTCCCCATCAACCGCCCGCGCTGCCCGATGCACAACCTCTTCCGCGACGGCCACATGCAGATGGACGTCCCCAAGGGTCGCGTCGCCTACGAGCCCAGCAGCCTCGACCCGAAGGGCCCCCGCGAGCACCCCCAGCGCGGCTACCGCTCCTTCCCCGAGTCGATCGAGGGCGCGGCGAAGGTCCGCGCGCGGAGCGAGACCTTCAGCGACCACTACAGCCAGGCGCGGATGTTCTTCCGCTCGATGACCGACATCGAGCAGCGACACATGGTGGGCGCGCTGGGCTTCGAGCTCGGCAAGGTCGAGACCGTGGCCATCCGGCAGAAGATGCTCGGCCACCTCGACCTGATCGACCCCGAGCTCGGCCGCGCCGTCGCCGACGCGCTCGGGATGCAGGGTCAGGCCACCCCCGCGACGCCCGCGCGGGAGCCCATCGACATGAAGCCCTCGCCCGCGCTGAGCATCGTGGCCAAGGCCCCCGCCACCCTCAAGGGCCGCAAGGTGGGCCTGCTCGTCGCCGACGGCGTCGACGGAGACCTCGTCGAGAAGGTGAAGTCCGCCGTGATGAAGGAGGGGGCGCGCGCGGTGGTGGTCGCCCCGAAGGTGGGCGGCGTGAAGACCGCGACGGGCGAGGTGCTGGCGGTCGACCACGCGATCGACGCGGCCCCGTCGGTGTTCTTCGACGCGGTCGCGGTGCTCGCGTCGAAGGCGGGCGGAGAGGCCCTCGCGAAGAAGGCCCCGGCGGTGAACTTCGTGAGCGACGCCTTCGCGCACCTCAAGGTGATCGGGCACACCGCCGACGCGAAGCCGCTGCTCGACAAGGGGAACGTGATGCCCGACGAGGGCGTCGTCGACCTGGGTGGCAAGGGCGTCGACGCGTTCATCAAGGCGGCGAAGGGCCAGCGGGTGTGGGCGCGGGAGCCGAAGCTCGAGATCCACTGAGCGCGATGTTGTGAGCCCTCGGTGGGGGGTGTTAGCCATGAGGCGACACACCTCACCGAGGGAGATCCTTTCATGACGCGCACGCTCCTCTCGCTCGCCGCCGCGGGCCTCTTCGTCGTCGGCTGCGGCGACGACGCCCCCAGCAACCCCACCCCCGACAGCGGGTCTACCACCGACCTCGGGGCCACCACCGACACCCCCGCGATCACCGACACCGGGAGCGCCACCGACACCGGGAGCACCACCGACGCGGGCGCGATGGACACCGGCGTCTTCGTCGACGCTGGCCCTGTGGCCGTCCCTCCCCCGCAAGACGCGAGCGCCGACGCGAGCGCCGACGGGGGCGCCGACGTCACCGCGAGCGACGCGGCGACAGACCCCTGGGCCTGCCTCGGGACGATCACCGCGCCCACCGCCGAGGGCGCCATGGGCACGATGCGGGTGCGCATCGCGAACTTCCAGTCGAACGCCGCGCTCTCGGGCGTGACCGTGAAGGCCTGCGCCCGCGCGGACGACACCTGCGCCACGCCGCACTCCACGGCGACGACAGACTCCATGGGCGTCGCGTCGGTCACGTACCCCATGGGCGCGTCGGGCTTCGACGGATACCTCGAGGTCACGGGCGGGAGCGGCGCCAACGAGGTCACCCCCACGCGCAACTTCTTCCCGCTGCCGCCCTTCAGGACGATGGAGCAGTTCTCGCTGCTGGTGGTGACCCGCGCGACCTTCACGCTCCTCTCCGCGGGCTTCAACGCGACGCTCGACGCGACCCACGGCGCCATCGCCTTCATCGCCAACGACTGCGAGGGAGACCGCGCCGCGGGGATCTCCGCCTCCATCTCGCCCGCCGCGACCGGCGCGCGGCAGTTCTACTTCACCGGCGTGCTCCCGAGCCTCACGGCGACGCAGACCGACGCGACGGGCGTGGGCGGCTGGCTCGACGTGGGCCCCGGCGCCTACTCCGTCGAAGCGCGCAGGGTGAGCCCCGGCGCGCGCGTGGGCGCCGTGTCGCTCTCGGTGCGCGGCGGGTACATCACCTCGACGAACCTCACCCCCACGCCGTAGCCGCCTCGCGGGGTCAGAGCCTCTCACTCAGGCGATGACTCACGCCTTCGGCTACGCGGCCTCGGTGATCCTCCTCGGCACCATCGCGACGCAGATCCGTCGGCAGTGGCGCGAGGGCAGCACCGAGGGCGTCTCGCCCTGGCTCTTCGTCGGCCAATTCGTCGCCTCGGTGGGCTTCACCGTCCACAGCGCGATCATCGGGAGCGCGCTCTTCACCGTGACGAACGCCCTGCTCGCGGTGACCGCGCTCGTGGGGCTCGCGATCTGGTGGCGCGTGCGCCGCCGCGAGCGCCGTCGAGGCTCGTGAAGTCTCCGCGGGCCAGGGCGCCGAGGTCGAGCCGCGCCGAGGGCCCCGTGTCGGCCTTGAGCACCTTCTTCATCTGCGCGAGCGCGTGGCGGTTCTCGTCGGCGGTGTTCGACGCGCAGCAGTCGCGCGGCACCACCACGCGGTAGTCGCGGAGGTACGCGTTGTTGGCGGTGAAGAGCACGCAGATGTTCCCCGCGAGGCCGGCGATGATGAGGCAGCGCGCGCCGAGGTACTCCAGCAGGATGTCGAGGCTCGTGCAGTAGAAGGCCGAGTGCTTGGGCTTGAGCACGAAGTAGTCGTCGTCGTCGGGGGCGAGCATCTCGGCGAGGGGCGCGCCGAGCACCCCGTCGTCGAGGCAGTGGTCGACCACGCCGCGGAAGTCGGACTTCCAGATGCCGAAGTTGTCGTTGGCGTAGACCGTGGGGACGCCGGCCTCCCGCGCGCGGGCCTTCAGTCGCTTGACCGCGCGGGCCATCTTCAGCGCGTGGGGCAGGGCCTGGCGGCCCTCGGGGAACTCCATGTCGTTGATGACATCCACGAGGAGGAGCACCACTCTCGAGCGGTGCGCGACGTTGCCGTGGAGGTCGGCGTTGGGGCTGGGAGCCGCGGCGCGTCGTGAGGCCATCGCCTCGGTGCGATGCACGAAGCGCCCAGGGCGGGTGTATCGTCGCTGGCGTGGGACGAGGGTTTCGCGCTGGGGTCTGGGCGGTGGCGCTCTGCGCGCTGGGCTGCGCGTCGTCGACCGCCGCGTCGGTGACCCTGCCCGCGACCGACGTCCCTGACGTCCCCGACGTGCCGGTGGTGCCGGTGGACACCGGGCCGAACCTCGACGACCCCACGGTGCGCGTCGAGTGCCCCCCCGGCCAGGGAGACCCCTGCGGCCCAGGACGTCACTGCATCGCGATCGGCCCGGGCTTCCTCGGGCTGTGCGTGCGCGACGGAGCGCGCGGAGGGCTCTGCCGCGAGGGCGTGATCCCCTGCGACGAGTCGATCGCGTGCATGGAGGGCTGGTGCGCGCGCAACGAGCACTTCGGCGCTCGCACCACCTGCTCGGGCGCGCTCTGCGCCCTCGACGAGGGCTGCGTCGAGCTCCTCGGCGAGCTCCGTTGCGTGCGTCACGGCGGCGCGGGCGGGTACTGCCGCCAGGCCGGGAGCGCCTGCGACGCGGACCTCACCTGCGACGACGCGGGCAACAACCGCAGCCGCTGTGGACGCTCCCTCGGGCCCGGAGAGCGCTGCGTCGCCACCGGCAGCGCGACGACCTACTGCGCCTCGGGCCTCGCGTGCGTGGCCGCCTCGGAGGGCGCGGCGACGGGCGTGTGCGTCCCCATCGGCGATGAGGGCGCGCCGTGCATCGCGGGCGCGACCTGCCGCGCGGGGCTGGAGTGTCAGATCCCCGTAGGGCTCACCCACACGCGCTGCGTGCGCGCGCGGCGCCCCGGAGAGAGCTGCGACAACGTCACCCGCGGCGCGGCCCGTTGCGGGCAGGGGTCGAACTGCATCGGGTCTCCCGCCGGGCTCTGCGTGCCCGACGGCGCCCACACGGGGCAGTGCCGCGTGACGGAGCCCCGCTGCGACGCGGGGCTTCGCTGCAACCGCGACGCCCCCGTGTGCTCCGTGATCCGCGCGGAGGGGCAGCCGTGCGACGCGTCCTCGCGAGATCACGACTGCGTCGCCGGCACGAGCTGCGTGGCGCTCGCGGGGACCACCACCTGCGCGCGCGACGGTACGCTCGGCGGCGCCTGCCTCCCGTTCCTCCAGTGCGACGAGGGTCTGGTCTGTGACCCGCGCCGCGCTCCGCCTGTCTGCGTGCGCCCGTAGTACCGCCGGGCGGAGGTCGTCGACCGACTTCGCGCGTTCGCTCCGTGGCGCCCGACCGCGATTGGAACGCCGTGTTGAAGATCCACGCGGCCCTGCACGGCTTGCTGTGACGTCGTGGTACGCAGGGCTCCGACGCCGTGATGTCGCCCTCCCCCCTCCGACGTCGTCCGTTCGTCATGGCCCTCGCGGCCCTCGGCGTGTCGGCTTGCGCGCTGGGCGTCGCCCCCGACGAGAGCGCTCCCGAGGAGGACGCCGAGGTCGACGCCCCCGACGTGGGTTCATCGATCGAGGACGCGAGCACGACCGCGGACGTCTCCGTCGCGCGGGACGTCGTCGACGTTGAGTCGCGCGACCGACCCCCGGGGGGGGGCCTGG
>JAEYZO010000142.1 GCA_023428035.1 Pseudomonadota bacterium
CCGCACGCGACGCGACGCTCGAACCGCTCCGACCTCGGTGCGAAGAACTTGCTTCTCGACCACACGGAGGGCGCGAAGAAATCGCGGTGGCCCCCCGCCGCGAGGGACACCCGAAATCGAGGCTGAGGTCGGGGGCGTGCCCTACGGGGCCTTCATCGTGCCCGGGCTGATGATGCTGTCGCTCTTCACCGAGAGCATCTCGAACGCCTCCTTCGGGATCTATTTCCCGAAGTTCACCGGGACGATCTACGAGCTGTTGTCAGCGCCGATCTCCTACGGGGAGATGCTGCTGGGCTACGTGGGCGCGGCGGCGACGAAGTCGGTGGTGATCGGGCTGATCATCCTGGCGACCTCGTTCTTCTTCGTGCCGGTGCGGGTGGATCACCCGGTGTGGATGCTGGGCTTTCTGCTGCTGACGGCGGTGACCTTCAGCCTGTTCGGCTTCGTGATCGGGGTGTGGGCGAAGGGCTTCGAGCAGTTGAGCTTCGTGCCGATGCTGGTGGTGACGCCGCTGACCTTCCTGGGAGGGGTGTTCTACTCGATCCACATGCTGCCCGAGCGGTGGAGGGCGGCGGCGCTGTTCAACCCGGTGGTCTATCTGATCAGCGGCTTTCGATGGACCTTCTACGGCCGCGCCGACGTGCCCATCGGGGTGAGCCTCGCGATGACCTCGGGCTTCCTCGTGGCGCTCCTGCTCGTGGTCCGGTGGATCTTCAAGACGGGGTATCGGCTGAAGGAGTGAGGGCGGGGGCGGTCAGACCACCGCGCGGGGACCGAGCACGCGGTACCAGGGCTGGGGGCGGTCGTCGAGCGGCCCCGTGGGGAGGTAGCAGGCCGGGAGCCTCCCGCGGACGCGCCGTAGGCCGAGGTCGTACACGCGGAAGGAGTCGGGCTCTTCGGTCGGCAGCGGCGTGCCCGGCGCGATGAGCAGCGCGCCGCTGATCTCGGGGTGGACCCGCTCGCCGGCGGACGGGTCGATCGCGAGGGCGAGGCCGAGCGTCACGGGTCCGGGCAGGCGCACGTCGTTCAGGGTCAGCGTGACCCCGAAGTGCAGCCCGCGAAAATCCCAGAGCATCGACGGCGGGATCTCCCAGCCCTGGGCCATCGGGTCTCCGACCGCGAAAGCCGCGACGCGCAGGTCGGTGAACTGCACGTCGAAGGAGGGGATCGACCAGGTGTAGCCTGGCGCCGCGGACAGGTTGTGGGGGGCGAAGGTCGCGAAGTGCCGCCAACTCCGGCTCTGGCAGTCGCGAACGAACAGCCCAGAGAGGATGGCGTCTCCGACCAAGGGGTAGTCGATGAAGAGGTCGCAGCCGTTGTCGCGCACGTCGACCTGCCCTCGGCCGACCCCGAGTCTCGGCGCACTCCACTCGCCCGGCTCCGCGTGGTGACGCCTCCCCTGCGCGGTCACGACCTGGAGCGGCACGGGGACGCGGCGCAGGTCGAAGGAGCAGCCTGTGAAGCTCGCGCGCCCGCCGAAGCCGCGGAGCCCGGCGCGCATCCGGCCGCGCCAGGAGCAGTCGACGAAGTGCAGCTCGAAGGTGTTTCCGGCCGCGAAGAAGACGCCGTCGCGCCACCACCGGAGGTCGAGCCCGCTCAGGTCGTCTCCGTGGTCGAAGGCGCAGCGCTGCACCTGGAACCCAAGGAGATCCTGGCCGGAGTTCCACAGCAGGCGACCGGCAGGCAGCGGCACGAAGGGGTCGACGAGCTCCCCCAGTTGGAGCAGCACCGTCTTCGCCCGCCGAAAGACGCAGTGGCGAAATCGGCTCAACTGGGCGTCGCCTCCCGGCACCACGAGCCCCCGCTTGCCCTCCTCCTGCTCGACCTCGACGCGCGCGCAAGAGAAGGCGCGCCGCACGCCGTCGCGGTCGGCTCCGTCGAACTCTACCCCCTCGATGAGGAAAGACGATGGCCCCTGGATGCGGAGCAGCGTCGCGTTCTCATCCCGCGCTGGCGCGTCGGCCGCCGCGAAGTCGGGCCGGGGGCGGAGGGTCGACCGCGCCGCCCCCGAGCGGTCCGAGGCGCTACGAAGCACGAACGAACGCCGTCGATCTTCGGGTCTCGTCGCGACGCTCCCGTAACCGACTTGCAACGGTCGACTGATCTCGTAGACACCGTTGAGTTCGATGGGAATCGGCGAGGCGTCGGGCACACCGCGAAAGTCGGCGCGGTCATGGATCGCTGCGTTGATAGCCGCTTGCAGGCCAGGCCAGCTATCGTGGTTGATGTCCGGGCCTGCGCGGGTGGCCGGGCGAGCGCCGAACCACTCCGGATACACCACACGAAGCTGCTCACTGGCTAAGACGAGTCGGCCCCTCTCGGCGAGCAGCCCGCCCGTCTCGGGGTCGAGCTCCGTGGTGACGATCTGCCATGGGCCCGCGTCAATGAAGCCGTCGATCGCGAGGTCGGCGTTGGACAATCCCCCTACGGGGTGACGAGGCGAGAGGCCGAGCGTCAAGATCGCCCCCGGAGCGAACATCAAGGTGACGTTCAACGGAACTACAATCGTGCGAGGGGGTGCCTCGAGTTGGTAACGGAAGGGAGGAAAGTAGATCGTGCCCCCAGGCCGTCGCCCCGTGAGGGGGTCCACGGTCGCGAGACGCTGCAACGCGTTCTGCAGCCGTCGCGTCGCTTCTCCCGCAGAAATACTGTCCGTCGCGATGAACGTCCGCTCATCACTCGAATCCCCGACGTCGATCAGACCGTCTCCCCAATCACCCATGGAAGAAGCTCCCTCTCCGTGACCACGGGCTCGACGACCAGTACGAAAATAGTTCCAGCCAACGCTCGTCTCGTAGCCAGAATACCGGGAGTTCTGGGATAGACCCAGCGCCGCCGTACCATCCCCTCACGCGATCGACGGCGTTGTAGTTCGACGCGAAGACGTCATCGAAGCCATCTCCGTTGACGTCTCCGGCCGACTGCAGCGCGTCTCCGGCCTCGAGGTTCGTCCGATCCTCCAGCTCTGGGCGAAAGGTCACGTCCGGCGTCACGCTCACGCCCACGGATCGCCCGAAGAACACGTAGATACGCCCCGCGCCGTTCGTGAAGCCTGGGCTGACGATCGCCCCTGGCGAGGCGTGCACGACGTCCGCGCGCCCATCGCCGTTCACGTCACATGGCTGTGAGAACTGGTGACCGAAGGAGTCGTTCCAATGGGCGTTGCTCGGGGTGTGGGGTGCAGGTATCACAGCGACGGGAACCGTCGCGGCGTCGATGCTTCCAGAGTAGACGCGCAGCCTCTCAAGATCACCCACTGCGAACTCCAGGTCTCCATCTCCGTCAAGATCTCCGAGCCCGCCCGCAGCTCCGTTCATGTATCGACCCGTTGTCCTGATTGTCACGACGCGCACGGAACGTGGGTCGGTCGTCGCAGGAGCACCATGGATCACGAACACGGCGTCCCCGCTCAGCACGATCGCGTCACCATATCCGTCGCCGTCGACGTCCCCGAGTCCACGAACGTATCCGGCGGCCTCGAAATCATCTCGATTGAGCCGAAAGGTGTACATCGGAGACGGATCGATCCCCCCCGGGCCGCCACGATAGACTTGAAAGTCCGTACACCCCTCGGCATCGCATATGGGACACGTCGTCGTAGCGAGAGAGAACCCGACGAGCAGATCCGAGTACCCGTCTCCATCCCAATCGATAGAATCGACACGTCCGAACGGCGCACTGAGATCTTCGCAGCCGATGATCAGAGGCCCGTAGGCCTGGCGCGGCGTCAGACTCAACCCGTCTGGTCCACCAGAAAAAAGCTGCAAACTATATCGACCTACTCCATCCGCGGCGAGGCGAACATCCATGAACGCGTCCGAGAATCCGTCTCCGTTGAAATCTCCGACCGCGAGCGACCAGGAGCCAGTGTTGATCTCCTCCCCCGATGGGGCGTCCGCCTGCTCCCGCGGGCGAGAGGTGTCTGGCCCCGTGGGGCTCCCCGGATACATCACCCATCGGTCTGACGCCGTGAGGAGCAGCTCGTCGTACCCATCCCCGTTGAAGTCCCAGCTCGTGCCCCAGCTCGAATCCACCGGGGAGTCCCTCCGTGGAGAGAAGAACTCCCAGGTCGGGCTGGTCCACGCGACGCCGCCGTCGGCGCCGAGGCCCTCCACCCGCCAGAACCACACCCCGGGAGAGAGCGCCTCCGTCGCCCTCCATCGGTCTCCCTCGACCGAGGCCGCGCGCGGGTCACGAGTGAGCGCCCGGTCGCGGGCCAGGGTCACCCGTGCCCGAGTCACCCCCGCGGGCAGCACCCAGCGGAAGGTCGGCCGCTGCGTCGTCGCCCGAGACACCGAGCGCGGGAGCAGCAGCCGCGGCGGCAGCACCAACGGGGGGACATCCCGCGGGGGGACGTCGACTACGTCGGGCGCGTCGACAACGTCCGCGCCAGCGTCCATCGGCAGGCCGCAGCGGCAGGGCTCGTAGACACCCACCACGTTGCAGCGCTGGGTGCCGTCCTGCCCGGTGGGGCACGCGCAAGGGGCGTAGGTGTTCACCTCGCAACGAGGGACCTGCTGGTCCATCGCGCCGCTCGCGTCGGGCATGTCGACGACGGTTGCTTCGCTCGGGATGTCAGCGACCGCGAGGATGTCTGGCCCTGTGTCGACGCCGCGGTCCATCGGCGGGGCGCGGTCGACCAGCGCGATGTCCACCCTCGCGTCAACGCCCACGCCCGCGTCGAGGGATGCGTCTGACGGGGAGGGTTCGGTCGAGCACGAGGCCGCGAGGAGCGCAGCCGCGAGGAGCGCCGAGCGGACAGCCCCGCCCATCATCCCACTGGCCCCATGCGACGGACGGTCGCCGCGACGCCGTCCAGAGGGACGAAGGGCTCCGACGCGATGGACCACGTCCCGTAGTCTTCGATCTCTGGCGCAAGACCGCCCAACGCGACCTGCGCGTCGCGGGCCCCGGGGCGCTCGCCGAAGCGGCACCCGACGACCCGAAGAGGCTCGTCGAGGGTGCAACGCAACATGACCGCGTATCCAACCTCCGCGAGAATGCCCGGGATGGCCGCGTCCGCGTCGAGGGGGTGCGCGTGAATGACCCCCTTCAAGAGCACCCTCGCGCGCTTCGTAGCTCCAGGGTATTGGTTCCAATTGTCTCTCAAGAGCTGCATGCACCGCGAGGTGGTGGCGCTCACGGTCAAGCCCACGGGCGCAGGGTCCTTCATGTCGATCAGGATCGCCACGCCGCGCCCAGGGTCCCTCCAGAAGTTCAGCGGGCCGTAGGGCCTCGCCACGATGCGACACGCGTCGACCACCAGCGCGCCGCGTTGGAGCGCGATCATCGACGTGACCGTGCCCTCGAAGCGCGAGCGCCGCACGGTCACGCCCCGCGACTCTTCGGCGACGCGCAGTCCCTCGGTGGTCTCCCCGCCAGCGGCGGGGCTCCACACGCAGCGGTCGAAGACGACGCTCCCTTCACCCTTGAAGGCGCCCTCGCTGCGAACGAGGGCCATCGTCGACCACTGCGCCGTAAAGCTGCACGCCTCCAGCAGGGTGACGCCGGAGGGGGTCGCAGACGACGACGCGACCTCGATCAGTCGCGAGGGCTCGGAGCGCAGCCCCCGGTCTCCTTCTACGAGGGAGAGCCCGACGAGGCGAAGCTCGCCCACGTCACGCACCCGCAGGAGGGGATCGACCCCGAGGCCGGGGCGACCGATGAAGGTGGCGCCGGTGACGGTCTCGGCGTCGACGACGAGGCCCTCGGAGCCTCCCACGGGCGCCCGCGGGCTGCCGAGGTGCAGGGTCTCGACGATGTAATGAAGGCCCCTAGCCTTCACTCGCGGCGGCGCGCCCTCGGGCGAGAGGGAGCGGCGGCGGGAGGCGCAGTCCAACACGGCCTGGAGGGCGTCGGTGTCGACGCGCCCCTGCCAGTCGAGCGGCTCGGCGTGCGTCGGAGAGCGCTGCGCGGACGTCGCGAGGGCCGTGTCTCCCGCGCCCCACCAGTGCGCCCAGAGGTCGGGCACGCTGTCGCTGTTGACGGCGACCCAGCCCACGCGCTCGACGAGCCCGGTGAGCCCGACGGCGCGGGTGACGGCGGGCGTCCCGAACACGGTGAGCAGGGGGGCCCGCAGGCCGCCGCGGAGGTGAAGGCCGGGGTCACCCTCGCGCCCTACAGGGCGCACGGGGATCAGCAGCGCTCCCGGGAGGAACCAGAGCGTGACGCCGCGGGGGACCTCGACGGTGCCCGAGGCGCCGACGCTGTACACGCCGGGCTTGAAGAGGATGAAGCCGTTGGGCTCTCGCGTGATCGGGTCTCTGGGGAGCCTCGTCTCGATGAGGGTGCGGAGGGCCGCTCCCACGTCGACGCCAGACGTGTAGGCGACCTCGGCGCGAAGATCGAAGGCCGAACCGTCGAAGGCCATGGGTCCTCACGGCCTCCCGGGGAGCGGGTGGAGGTAGCGGTACCAGCGGTATCCGTGCGATCGGGCGTTGAGCGGACTGAGTTCGACCCCGTCCCCACGTTCGGGCCGGAGGGCCCGGATACCCGCGCCTCCGAAGGCTTCGCGCGCGCCGAGGTCGATCACCTCTCCTCTCGGGGTGCCCACGATGACCAGATACTCGGTGACGGAAGGGTGCGCGGCGGTCCTCGTTGAATTCCTCGGGTGCACACCGCGGACTTGAACGCCCGCGGCGACGTAGCCTGAGCCTCGCCTCGCCGGCCCGTCCCACAGGATCGCCGCGGGGCGCTGCAAGACCGCGGGTTCATCAGGGTAGAACGGCGTGTGCTTGTCGTCCTCCCATTGGAACACGATGCAGCGGATGTCCTCCTCGATGACGTCGCCCGGGGCGTGCTCCGCCTTGGGGTGCCGCGACGTTGGCCACGACGCGAAGTGGCGCCAGGTCTGGCACTCCGCGCTTCGGAGGTGTACCGCGGTGGATGCGACGCCGGGTCCCGGGTACTCCAGGAAGATGTCGCAGCCGTTGTCTCGGGCGTCTGCGGTGCCGCTGCTACCGCCAGAGTACGCACCGCTCAACTCGACCCAGCCGTAGCGCGCGACCGCCTCAGCCAACGCGGGCCCGGGCAATCGCACTCGGTGGGTGACGAAGTTCATGTTGCTCAGGGTCATCCTGCCTCCCCAGGCGCGGATGCTCGCGCGGGCGCGACCGAAGAAGAAGCTGTCGTCGATGCGCAGCTCCCGCGTCTCCGTCGCCCGGAAGTAGATCCCGTCTCGGTAGAACAGCGGCGGGCCAGCGTCCATGAGACGCGACCTCGCCCGGGCGTCCGCGTCGAAGCCCGCGTCGAAGTAGGCTCGAAAGGCACAGCCCTCGAAGACCAGAGCGCCGAGGTCTTGTTGAGCGCCGGTCAGAGAGTGGGGCTCTTCTGAGTAGGGGTGCCTGAACTGGCCGAGCTGCACGAGGCAGCCGTCGGTCGAGCGGAACGCGCAGCGACGCACGAGGCTCACGAGCGTCTCGGCGACCGCGCTCGCCTCGCGGGCCGGCAAGGAGCGCGGGAGGAGCGCGGGCTCGATCCGCTCGATCCGGAGGCACGAGAATGCGTGGGTCGAGCGGTTGAGGCTGGACAGTTGGATGTCTTCGATCAGGTAGCCCGTCGCGCCTTCGACGCGGAGCATGGACTTGAGCGAGGGGTCGCTAGCGTCCTCGGTCTTGAGCTCCGCAGTGGGGGAGAGCGTCGCTCGGTCTAGATAGCCGCCCTGGTGGCCCCGGAGGACGAAGGGCCGAGAGCGACCGAGCGGGCGACCGTCGGGGGCCACGCCGAGCCGCAGCGGTCGGCTGATCGTGTAGCTGCCATGCAGGCAAACCGGGATGGGCGCGGGGTCGAAGCCGTCGGTGGCCCAACGGTCGTTGTAGGCCGCGTCCAGAGCAGCCTGGATCGCGGGGTAGGAGTCGACGGGGGGAGGGCCTGTGCGAACCTCCATCGGCTGTGCGCCGAACCACTCGGGGTACACCTCCGCGACGCGGTTGGTGCGGAGGATGAGGCGGCCGCGACCAGGGATGGGGTCACCGATGCGCATACGCTGCGCGGGATCGTCGGGATTGTCGAGGTCCCTTGGCGTGACGTAAGGCGGTTCGATGAACTGGACCCCGCTGGCATCGATGCATCCGTGGACGATGATGTCGGTGGGATTGTAGCCCAATGATGGATCAACCGGAAAAGTACCTGGCTTAAGGATCGCGCCGGGCGCGAGCATGAATACAACGTTCTCTGGCACGATGAAGCCGCGCTGAATTGAGTATTCCCCCGGCGGAAAATACAAGGTCCCGCCATTGCCCACACTCACCAAATGAGAGATCGCCTCGTCGATGAGATCGCTTCGCAGTATGGCATCAAGCCCTGGGTTTCGCGCATCGAATGGATACTGACCCAGGCTTACGAACGAGGAGCCAAAGTCCATTTATCACCCCCTCACCGGTTCCGACCGCGGGGCACACGCCAGAACCCTAAACAGCTGATAGTTAATCATGGGTTCTTCACGAAAGGGGAGCGGCACCCGCACGAGGTTTCCCTCCGAATCAACGCCAAATATTTGTGGAGGAAGAAGACTGCGATCCCCGACGTACAACTCATTCCGGCCATCTCCATCAAGATCCACACAGCCAACACTCTCGTTACCGAAGCTCTGCCCCAAGGCGGAACCCGAAATCGTTCCCAGCAGTTCAGGCGAAGCACTTTCAGAAGACCCTCTGTATATGTAGACGCGGCCGGGGCCGTAGCCGAACGATGGCTGCAGAGGCACCAACGGGGCAGCCAGAAGGGTCTCGCTCATGCCGTCCCCGTCGATGTCGCCAGCACAACCTATATGAACTCCGAAATTGCCAGGTCCGTAGCTCGTGGGTCGGTCTGGGG
The DNA here is from genome assembly GCA_023428035.1 of Pseudomonadota bacterium. Classification (GTDB taxonomy): domain Bacteria; phylum Myxococcota_A; class Polyangia; order Polyangiales; genus JAEYZO01. Next base: position 8,815 of record JAEYZO010000142.1, read on the forward strand.
CTTCCATTCTCCGCAAGATAGGCCAGCCTGGCTCTCCGCTGTAGATGGTCACCACGTCATACCCACCCACGATGAAATCAGGCTGTCCATCTCCGTTGATGTCGCCAACGGCACTCACCCGCGCCGCGGAGTAGGCGCGTGCCGGATATAGTTCCACCTCCCTCGCGACACTTGCCGGCCCGCCTAGAATGACGCTCCCTCCCGTCAATTCGCTCGGGCCGAACAATCCCGCGAGATCCCCATATCCATCATCGTTTACATCTCCAACACTTCTGTAGTATCCCACGGGGATGAACCTCGGGTCACCGACCTGGACACTCGGTTCATCCGAAATGCCAGAGGAAGACCCCAGGTACACGTCCGCGACACCTGGAAGATTGTCCGCACACCCGCCAGCGCGGCCGCACGCGTGTGAAACGACCAAGTCACCATACCCGTCACCGTTCCAATCAGCAGACGACACTGCTCCACCCCAAATAGCACTCAATCTCCTTTCTGAAGGCTGCACCAATCTTCTGCCGGGAGCAGGCCCGATCCCTGTCGGAGTGCCGTAGTACACCAGCACTTCGCTGCGAAGCGTCGCATCAGCACCGACCAGAGGCACGGCGACGTCGGCTATCCCATCACCGTTGAAATCGCCAACGCTCGCGGATTCTTCGTAGACATCATGCCTCTCGCTTGTCCTCGGCACAGAACGCACGATGATACCGCTCAAGGAAGGAGCGCCTTGCAGCACGGCGAGCCGGAAACCTATCTCCATCACCAGATCATCGTACCCATCCCCGTTGGTGTCCCAGATGGGCCCCCAGCTCGAGTCGACGGCGGTGTCCCTCCATGGCGATTGGAACTCCCACGTCGCGCTGGTCCAGACGACCCGGTTGTCCGCGGCGAGGGCCTCTACCCGCCAGAACCACACCGCGTGCGGCAGCAGCTCGGTCGGTCTCCACCGAGCTCCCTCCACCACGGTGGAGCGCACCTCTCGCGTGAGCGCCCTGTCGCGCGCCAGGGTGATCCTCGCGCGGGTCATCCCCTCGGGCATCACCCAGCGGAAGGTGGGCCGCTGCGTGGTGGCTCTCGACACCGAGCGGGGCGCGATCAACCTTGGAGGGAGCACCAGCGGCGGGTCCCACGCGCCGCCGTCTCCCATCACGCAGCGGCACTCGCCGTAGGCGCCGCGGTCGTCGCAGGTGCGCGCGCCCACCGCGCCGTCGCCGCAGGTGCAGCGCTCGCTGCGGCCCGGGACGCACAGAGGCGGCACGTCTACCGTGGGAGCGTCGAGCACGACGGGGACGTCGACGCCGAGGTCGGCTCCGGCGTCCATCGGCAAGCGGTCGATGGGAGCGGGAGCGTCGACGCCAGCGTCGACGGTGATGTCCGGTGGGTCAGAGCGGTCGATCACCGCGGATTGATCGGTGACAGCCGCGTCGACGGGGGCCGCGGGAGGGTCGGCGCAGGCCGCCGCGAGCGCCGTCGCCAGCAGCCATCGCGGGTGTGTTCCGACTCTCACCGCTCGGTCCTCCGGTGGCGCGCTCGCGGGGTGAGCGCTTCTGTTCGAGGTTGCCACGATCGGGCGTGGCGTTCAGCGCGCGACGCCTCGCAGGGTGAAGACCGCCTCGCCCGTCTCGTCGCCCGCGAAGGCGCGCCAGCGGACGTAGCGCATCAAGGGGCCGAAGCCGCGGGAGTCCTTTCCCGAGGGCATCGGGGTGAAGTAGCCGAGCAGGTGCCAGCCGTGCTCGTCGTCGAGGCTCATCGCCGTCTCCAGCCCCACCATGAGGAAGGGCTCGGCCTTGTAGACCAGCAGCTCCAGGAAGAGCGAGGAGTAGGCCCACGCGTCGAGGACCTCCTTGCCCGAGGCCATCGCCTCGCCCTTGACGCTCTGGTTCTCCGCGAGCACGAGGGTGTCTGCCATCGGCCGCCTCCTTCAGGGGTCCGGGTCGCCGTCCCAGGTGGCGACGGCCGAGAGGTAGAGCGTGTACTCGGTCATGCCGGCCCCCACGACCAGGGCCGACACGTAGCGCATCGCGGGGAGCACCCGCACGAAGACCGTCTCGTCGCCCGCGAAGACCGCGTTGGGCTTCGGGGAGCCCGAGGAAGGCGCCTCGGCCTCGACCTCGTCGCCCCCGAGGGCGATCACCACCGACTGCGTCGCGTCGCGACCCTTGAGCCACGCCCGGTAGATCCCCGACGAGAGCTGCGCCGGCGTCTCGGGGGCGCTGCCGGTGAGGGTGAGCGCGTAGGCCTTGCCGTCACCGGCGGTCATCGCGTCGTTGACGCACGCGCCGCGGGCGCGGTCGGTCAGCACCGGATCGAAGGGGATCTCCCAGCCCACGGGCGCCTCAGACCCGGTCGCGCGCCACGCCGCGGAGCACCACGAGGGCGGTGCCGCCCTCCTCGCCGGTGCCCGTCGCCTCGAAGCGCCAGCGCGCGTAGCGCAGGAGCGGCACCGTGCTCGCCCCGACCGAGAAGGCCCCGGTCCAGACGGGGTTGGTGTCGGGGGCCTGCAGCACGATGCTCCCCGCGGAGTTCCAGAAGCCCTGCGCGCCAGTGTCGGTCTGGTTCTGCATCGCCGTGTCGATGTGGAGGGTGATCTCCCCGTTCGCGTCGAGGGACAGCGAGTACACCACGACCTCGAGGTCGAGGCGCTGGTAGGCCATCACGTCGCGGTTCTGGTCGAGCGTCGCCGGCACCACGTTGATGTTCGGAGTGTCGGGGTTGACGCTCGTGGGCGTGCTGATGAACTCGATGTACGTCCCCATGGAATTCCCTCGTTTCCCCTCGCGGGCACGAACGACAGAAAGGAGCACGACCCATCTCCGCCCCCTTCTCCCGTGATCGGGGTGGAGCTTCCGCCCCCCCCATTGCGCTTGTCAAGCGGGTTCGCGGAGAATTCGTCAGCGCTCGGTGGAACGGAGGAACCAGCGCGGGAGTGAAGGTCGATGCCATCGTTCCGCGGCAGCACCTCCGCGCCGCGTCCTCCCTCAGGGAGAGGCAGGCGCACGCGCGGACACCCGACCGGGCGCGACCACCTCCTACCCCTCCCGCGCCTACCTCGTAGGTCCCCCGAGGGGACCTCGTAGGTACCCCGCGCCTACCTCGTAGGTCCCCGCGGGGGACCTCGTAGGTACCCCGCGCCTACCTCGCAGGTCTCCGCCGGCCACCTCGTAGGTACCCCGGGGATACCTCCTACCCCTCCGGCGCCTACCTCGTAGGTACCCCCGGGGTACCTCGGGGGTCTCCGTCGGCTACATCGTAGGTCTCCCGGGGGTACCTAGGAGGTGGCCAAGGCCCACGAGATCCCTTTGTAGAAGGCATTTTGAGAATTCGTCACGGTCGGGCGGTGATTTCGCCTTCGAGCGGTCCGGAAGGGGTGAGCGCCCCGCCGGATGGTCCGGCGGTCGCGCTGGGAGAGCGTGTTCTCCCCACGGAGGTCCGCGATGGACGATTCGCCTCGACGAAGGCCGAAGGGTGCGCTGGTGCCCCCGACGGTCGAGGCCACCCCCGCGATGGGTGGCTTCACCTCACTCACCCACGGCCTGTTCACGGCCGTGGGTCTCACCGCCCGACCGTGGATGGGCGGCGCCGAGAAGCAGGCACTCTTGAAGGTGCTGCCCGGCGCTGTCGGCTCACTGGCGCGGGCGGCGACGCTGATGGAGTCCGACGGTGTTCACCTCGGGCGCATCAGGTTCAGCCCGGCTCAGCTCAGGGAGATGGCGTCACAGCACGCGATCCTCACCGAGAGCGAGGCCGCGCTCGACGCCACCCTCCGCAACGTGCGCGAGCAGCGCATGGTGGTCGAGAGCCAGGCCATGAGCGCCCTGCTCTCGCTCACGCGGAGGGTGCGCAACGCCGAGTACGACGCCCCCGGCATCTCTGAGCGCTGGGGCTTCCTGCTCGACTTCATGGGCGCCTTCTTCAAGGGCGCCCGCACGCCGAAGTCGAAGGGCTCCGACAAGGAGTCCACCGACGAGGCGACGACCACCCCGGTCGCCAGCGACAAGCCCGCCGCCTCCGACAAGGACGCGGCGCCCGCCTCCGACAAGGGCTGACCCCACGGCCCTCCCGCCTCCCAACGGCGCCCCCCGATCGA
>JAEYZO010000187.1 GCA_023428035.1 Pseudomonadota bacterium
GGCGTCAGCAAGTGGTGCCTCGACCTGTACGTCGCCTTCTACCAGGGCCTCCACAACTACCGCCGCGACTACCTCGGACTTCTACGGCTCCTCTTCGGGCCCTTCACCCCGACGGGCCCATGAGCCGGGCGTCCAACCGCACCCAGGCGCCAACACCCCCGCCCATCGCTTCGCCCAATGGATGTTCTGTTCACTCCGCCACGCGTTAGCAGTGGTGGCGACCTCCGAGCACGCGTCCTCGACGCCGTGTTGACCGAGCAGATGCCCTACTGCGACACCGCCGAGCGATTTCGGGTGAGCAAAGCGTGGGTGACGAAGATCGTGTGCCGGTTCCGGCTTGCAGTCACGGAAACGACCCCTGCATCGCCCGTAGCGGATGACCTCCTTGCGCGCGGGGATGATCTCCTCGACGAACTGCTCGTCGCCGCGCGCGAGAGCCGTCGCCTCGTTGAGCTAAACAGGTATTCCTGACACCGTCTTTGCCCACAACGTGCGCCTCCGGGCGGACGACGAAAGCGCCGCGAGTCTACGTCCGCATCTTTGCGCCGGATTGATAAACTCGCATGGTTGACACGCGGCGGGCGAGCGCGGTGTAACCCTAGCGAAGCCGCGAAGCATGACCGGCGACGCAGATCGCCGCCCGTTCACGCCGTCCTGGCTGATGACGTGCATGGGTCAGCACTTCGCCCTTGCGATGTTCGTCTCCTCCAACGCGCTAGAGAGAACTCAGTGCATCGAGGAGCCGCAGTCGTTCTTCATCTTCGGCGATGAAGAAACTCTCGCGAAGTGACTCCCCACTACTTCCCCCGTCCACGATCGCCGCTCGGTATGCTTCAAGGCGCGCGGCAAAGGCATCGTCTGAAATCTCATCAAGTAGCGGAGGGATTTCAAGAATCCGCACGGCAGCCGCCGCAGCCGATGCCGCTCCCGAGCGACGTTCCAGGTCTGTGAGTCGTAAGCGGAGTGACTCAACTTGATGCCAGACACTCTCAAATTGAGTTGAACGAGGCACGTCACCCGAGAACGGAACTCCAGGCCCCTGCATGGGCTGCTCGGACTGACCAGAGTCAACCGCTTGATGAGCGATTCTCGTAAAGGGGGAGGGAGTGTGGACCGCTCGGCCCCAGCCCGTTCGGGTCGCCCGGGGGAGTACGCTGAGAGGGGCTGGGGAGAGGTGTCGCCGTGGCGAAGGATCGGGAAGTGCGAGGAAGCGCGCGAGCTCGACCATGTAGACCGAAGTGAGCATCACCGCGATGGCCCACGGCAAACTCGCGCGCAGAACGTGCACCTCAGCCGGATGTGTACGTGCCGTTCAGCGCCGTGCAGACTTGGCGGGCATCCGAATCCGTCGTAGGCACGTAGAAGTTGAGCGTCGAGTTGGTTTGCGTGCCGCCGATCATACCCGGCGCGACGCAGCGTCCGATTCGATTGGTGCTTGTACAGGCGCTTGTCGAGAATGAACCGCTGGCTCCCGAACATGCCGCGCGGGCGTTGTCCGTTGACACGTTCGCGTTGTAGTCCGCGCAGAAGGAAACGCCGCCGGACGTCTGGGAGCAGCTCCGATCACTCGTCGTTGACGGTGACGACGAGCAGGCTACAATCAAACCGAGAGCGATAACGAAACTCGCGTGACGAACCTTCATGCGGATGACTCCACTTGCTGTGCGTAGTTTGCCGAAGCCGAGACACGCTCGGTATTGGGCGATCACTTTACGCGAAGTAAGCACCAGCTCCAAGAGACGCGTCAAGCAGAATCTCCTTCTGTTGCGAGGCTCGACGAGGGAGGGGCCTTAGAATGCCCGAGATCCCGGGATTCGTTCGTATCTTCCGGGTCGGCAGGGTCTGCGTTGGATGATGTGGTGCGGCATTTCGCGCACCGCTCGACGAACCAGGGCGACCATCCTTGTCAACGTGTGCTCGGAGAGGGCCAGCGCGCAGCCCCTGACGGATTCGGTGCGCGACCCGACGGCTCCAAGAAGGTGCTCGCGATCAAGGAGGGCTTCCGCGAGTCGACCGAGAGCTGGCTGACGGTCCTGCTCGACCTGAAGGCGCGTGGTCTGCGCGCCCCCCGTCGTCGCGGTCGGAGACGGCGCGCTGGGCTTCTGGGCGGCGCTGCGTGAGGTCGTTCCCGAGACGCGCGAGCAGCGGCGACGGGTGCACCAGATTGCCAACGTGCCGGACAAGCTTCCCAAGAGCCTGCAGACGCGTGCGAAGTCGCAGCTGCTCGCGATGATGAGCGCGCCGACGCGGGCCGAATGCGTGACGCTGATGGCCTCCTTCGGCAAGGAGTTCAGCGCGAAGTGCCCGAAGTCGGTGGCCTCGTTGGAGAAGGACCCCGAGCGGCTGCTGACTCTTCTCGCTTCCCGCGGAGCACCGGAAGCACCTGCGGTCGACGAACCTGATCGAGTCGATCTTCTCGTCGGTGAAGCTGCAGATGCGAACGACGCGCGGCGCCGGATCACGTAACGCTGCACTCGCGATGACTCTCAAGCTGCTGCTCGTCGAGCAGGCGCGGTGGCGCGACGCGCCCGAACCGCTGCCGCGCGGGCGTCGTGTTCGAGGACGGCGTGAGGATGGAGAGGGAGGACACAGGACAGAAGGCGCCGCCGAGGCGAGCGCGAGGAACGAAACGACATCAGGCCGCGAGAGTCGCCGCCTGATCTCCAACCCAGTTCCAGAACTCTTGACAATGACTCCCGCCGCCGGGTACCGCCCGACGCGGGTGTGCACGACCCCGTCGACGAGGACGGCGAGCACGTCGAGAGGATAGGGCGTCCAACCGCACCCAGGCGCCAACACCCCCGCCCATCGCTTCGCCCAATGGATGTTCTGTTCACTCCGCACTGTAGTAGCAGTGGTGAGCAACCACGAGTATCACCCCGGGATCCGACGCACGCTCCGCGCCTTCGAGCGCGGCGCGGCCCACCTCCTCGTCGACGCCTCGACGACGGTCGCGGTCGACGGCGCGTCGCTCGCGCTGCTCGGCATCGACGACCCGCTGCGCTCCCGCGGCGCCGAGCGCTTCTACCGCGAGCGCGTCGCCCGCGCGCACGTCGGCCTGACGAGCGACGCCGTGCGGGTGCTGTTGAGCCACCGCCCCGAAGGCTTCGACGTCGCCGCGGAGCTGGGCGTCGCGCTCACCCTCGCGGGCCACACGCACGGAGGTCAGGTCGCGGTGAGCGGGCGTGCCCTCGTCGAGCGGCCGGGCGTGTCGCGCTACCCCTACGGGCGCTACGCGAAGGGCGAGAGCCAGCTCTACACCAGCGCGGGCTTCGGACACTGGTTCCCGTGGAGGGCGGGGTGCCCTGCGGAGGCTCCGCTGGTGGTGCTCGCGCGGGGGTGAGCACACCTCCGTTCGCGCGGTGCCGGTGCCTCGCCCAGCGTGTGTGGAGGGCAGGGTGAGCACCAGCAGTGCGGGGGAAGACCTCTGCGGAGGTCGCGGTGGTCACCCGCCGTGCGTCGGAGAGGTCGGCGGACCCTTGGGGCGGCAGTGGGAGTGCTCCAACAGGGGTCCGCGGACCCTGGCGAGGCACTCCGGGCGGCTCCGCGAGGGCGAGCGGCTCCGTCGTCGCTCCGTCGGGAGAAGGCGCCGCGCGCCGCGTTGCGCGCCGCGGACACCCTGGGCTATGTCGAGGCTCCGATGGCGCGCGCCGCATCGTCAACGCTCTACGCGCTGCTGTCCTTCGGACTCCTCGTCCGTTGCGCGTCGCCGCAGGGGCCTCGCCCTGCGTCCCCCGTAGCGGGAGCGACGACCGCGCCTGCGCAGCGGCGCGACACCGACCGCGACTGCATCCCGGACGACCGCGAGGACCGCGACCACGACGGCGTGGTCGATCCCGGCGAGACCGATCCGCGGCGGGCCGACACCGACCGCGACGGCCTTCACGACGGCTACGAAGACCGCAACTGCAACGGCCGTCGGGACGGCGCTGAGACGAGCGCCACGCTCCGCGACACCGACCGCGACGGCGTCGGCGACGGCATCGAGGTGGCGGTCACGCACACCGACCCCCTGCGCGCGAACACCAACGAGGAGCTCCGCGCCGCGACGCGCACACGCGCGGGCCGCCACGACGCGCTGCAGGTGCCGGAGCCGATGATCTTCGACCTCGCCCGCTCGCCCGGGGC
>JAEYZO010000192.1 GCA_023428035.1 Pseudomonadota bacterium
GGCGTCAGCAAGTGGTGCCTCGACCTGTACGTCGCCTTCTACCAGGGCCTCCACAACTACCGCCGCGACTACCTCGGACTTCTACGGCTCCTCTTCGGGCCCTTCACCCCGACGGGCCCATGAGCCGCGAAGCCTTTGCCCGGCCGTGAGTGAGCCTTTGCGAAGCCTTGAGGGTGAACCTAAGTGCTCGGAGTTACTGGATCTGCATGTGCGCTCCGGCCGAGGGGAGGTGCACCCTCGTCTGTGAAGGCGCGTTGGCGCCCTTCTCCCCTCTGGGTGTCTCCTCTGACACAGAGGCGTGGTTATCCAAACACGCTTTCAGCAAAGTGATTTTCTTTGGTTGAAGCGACGAATCAACCCAAGTCCGCCCGCGTACTCTGCTCCCACATGGCGCCGTGAGGGTGCCTCTGAGCGGGGTTGCTCAGGGGGATCCTCTCGCAGGTAGGTCATCGGGAGGGACCTTCCAAAGAGAAGGATCAGACGTGGGCTGCGCGAGGCGGGGACCGTCGCTCGAAGGGCCACCCGCAGAGCGGAAATCCACGCAGCGGCGCAGCGCGACAAGTACTTGAAACATTTAGCGTTGTCGCCGAATCCGGCCGCTGAAAGGTCCAAGAATGGCCCAGTTCTAAGGGGCCATGAAGGGGCCATAGAAGGACCCAATGAAGGGGCCATGAAGTTTCCACGCTCTGCTGGTAGGTCGAGCGGTTCGGCCTACCGCGCAGGCGTCCGTGCAGAACGCTCGCAAGAGTCCGTCGAAGAGAAGGAGTCACGTCGTCATGAACCCGCCCACGTCCACCCGTCGAAAGCCCGCGTCCGGCCGACCGGCGTACATGCAGCCCTCTGCGCTCCAGCGCGTCGCCGTGCTCGTCGATGCGTGCAAGCAGGAGAGCCACACCAAGGACGCACGGAGCGTCCTCCTCCACCTCGCGAGGTACATGGACGTGAACGGGTGGGCCTACCCGTCTCCGACGCGCCTCGCGGACGACTCGGGGTACTCCGAGCGCAGCGTGCGCAAGGCACTCACGGACCTTCGCAAGACGGGGATCCTTCTTGTTCTCGAGCAATCGAGGTTCAGCGCCGCCTTCGACGATCGGACCAACGTGCCGAAGAACCTCCCGATGATCCTCTTGTGGCCGTCGGCGACGCGCTCCGGGAGGTACGCTGCCCTCGGGGCGTGCGATACGCCTCCCAAGAAGCTTCGAGACACCGGCTGCCCTTACGCAGAGTCGTGGATGGGATCGTTCATCTATGACGGCAAGGATTGGGGTCCATACACGCCCAAGCAGATCGACGAGCTCGCCCAGACGCACTCGGGGGCTCCCTCTTTCCTGCTGAGGGGCTCTACGCAGTCCGTGGATGAGGGCAAGCCTCTGCGCAATATCTTCTGGTTCGCGTCGATGCTCCCGCGGGCGCCAGCGTGGGCGAGAGATAGGTGATGGCCGCGGGGTGCGTCGAGCTCGCCCGCGCGTAGACATCGGCGGAGCGGCGATCCCCTCGGCGATCGTGCCGCGCCGCATTCCCGCCGCACGGCGCATCTGGCGTCCCTCTAGGGTCTCGAACCCTCGTTCGCCCACACTCCGTGCTTGCCCCGCGCGGGCGGCTCCGTTGGAATCCGCGCGCGATGGCCTCCACCGACCGCCTCCTGGGCCTGCTCGAGGGCGACACGCTCCTCGAGGTGGCCGACGCTCTCGGCCTCGAGATCCCCGACGGGACGCCTGTCGAGGCCACCCGCCGGGCGCTCGCCGAGCACGACCCCGCCACCCTCAACGCCATCCTCGCCTCGCTCTCGCGCGATACCCTGAAGGCCCTCTGCAAGGCCCTCAGCCTGCCCTCCAGCGGCCGCGGGAAGCTCCCGCTGGTCAAAGCCCTCACCACCGAGCTCTCGGCCGCTGTGACCGACGAGGGGGCCTCTCGGGCCGTCATCGTCGACGTGCTCCCCCGACAGCCGCGCCTGGCCTGGGCCGGGATGGAGCAGCGCGAGGCCGTCACGGGCGTCCCGACGCAGGTCGTCGAGATCGTCAGGCCGGGCCGCGCGCGCACCCTCGGCGAGGACCGCTCCGTTGCCCAGCCCGCCCTCGGCCTCTTCGACGCCCGCGAGGTGCGCGACCGCGACCAAGACGCCGTCCCCAACCGGCTCATCTGGACCAACGACAACCTCGTGGCGCTCCAGACCCTGCTGGAGGAGCGCGACCCTTCCACGGGCGACTGGCGCTACAGGGGAAAGGTCGACCTCGTCTACATCGATCCGCCGTTCATGGTGAACAGCGACTTCCGGGGCGACAACACCATCGCGATCGACCTCGACGAGGAGGAGGGCATCGAGGCCCGCAAGGAGCCCTCGCTCGTCGAATTCCTCGCGTACAAGGACACCTGGAGGAACGGCCTCGACAGCTTCCTCGCGATGCTCCGGCGGCGGCTGGAGCTGCTGAAGGCGCTGCTCTCGCCCACCGGGAGCATCTACGTCCACCTCGACTGGCACGCCGTCCACTACGTGAAGGTGCTGATGGACGAGGTGTTCGGGTACGAGAACTTCCGTAACGAGATTGTGTGGAAGCGGACCTTTGCCCGTTCTGACTCGAAGGGGTTCAATCTCGTTCACGACTCCATTCTCAGCTACGGAAACTCTACCAATTCTTACTGGGAGCCGGTTCTTTCTCCACACTCGACTGATTACATTCGGTCTCACTATAGGCAGATCGACGAGAAGACAGGGAAAAGATATCAACTTACTTCGCTGGAGAGCCCGAACCCGAGACCTAACATGATGTACGTCTGGAAGGGCTACAACCCTCCATCGATGGGTTGGAGGTTCTCGCTCGAAACGATGCAAAAGGCCGACCAAGATGGCTTGATCTACTACCCAGAGAGGGGTGGTCGACCGCGGTTCAAGAGGCTGCTAGATGACGATGGCATGCCGGTCCAGTCGATTTGGACGGATATTTCGCCGGTTAACTCTCAGGCTGACGGCCGTCTTGGTTATCCAACTCAGAAGCCAGTTCCTCTCGTTGAACGGATCATCACCGCTTCGTGTCCGCCGGAGGGCCTCGTGCTCGATTGCTTCATGGGCTCGGGCACGACCTGCGAGGCGGCCGAACGCCTCGGACGGCGCTGGATCGGCATCGACAACGGGAAGTACGCCGTCCACCTCGCGCGCAAGCGGTTGATCGAGCTCCACGGGCAGCCGAAGGGACCCGAGAAGCCGCAGTACGACTACGCAGAGTGCGACAAGTGCGGGAACATCGAGCGCAAGGAGAAGAAGCTGAAGTCCACCGAGCGGTTCTCGGTGCGACCGTTCTCGGTCGAGAACATGGGGGTGTACCAGCGCGCCGAGCACTGGCAGGACTTCCAGCGCGAGCGCAACCGCTACCGCGACGAGATGGTGCGGGTGTTCGGGGGTGAGCCCGTCAACGTCGACCCGCTCCTGCACGGGCGCAAGGGCGACGCGTGGATCCACATCGGCCCCCTCGACGGCCCCGTCGCGTTGCCGCAGGTGTGGAAGATCGCGGCTGTCGCGGGACAGACGCAGCTCAGGAAGGTCACGGTGCTCTCGGCCGACTTCAACACGATTGCTGTGAGCGAGCGCGACACCATCGCGCAGAGCACGGGGGTGAAGGTCGAGGTGCGGGTGATCCCGAAGAGCGCCATCGACGAGGTGCGGCGCCGCATCGAGATCCAGGCGACGGGCGGCGCGACGGTGGTGGAGTCGATGGCGGTGCCGGCCTTCTACGCGCCGCTCGCGATCGACCTCGACGCGAAGGTCGAGGGCAAGAAGGTGGTGGTGACCCTCGCGCGCTGCGAGGTCGACATCGAGAGCTTCATCGCGAGCCAGCGCCCGCTCCTGAAGCCGCTGGAGGGCGCGAAGACGCCCGCGGCGAGGGCCCGCGTGAAGGCCGAGCACCAGCGGTGGGAGGAGCGCGAGGAGGCGCTACAGGCGTGGCTCGCGAAGGCGACGAGCTGGCAGCACTTCGTCGACTTCTGGGCGGTCGACTGGAACTACGGGAAGCGGTCGGACGACGACGGCCGGCCGATCTTCGAGACGGACTGGCAAAGTTTTCGCGACCGGCGCTCGAAGGAGGGCGGCGGGCTCGTGTTCCTGGCCGAGGGTCGCTACGAGCACGCGGGGCGGTACCGCGTCGCGGCCCGGGTGACGGACGTGTTCGGCAACGACGGCATCGCCACGACGACGGTCGTGGTGAAGTAGGGGACGGCGATGCTGCAACAACTAGCCATGTACAGTGTCGGCCCAGCGTCCAAGCTATCCTTGGACTTCGAGCCACGGGTGAACCTGCTCACCGGGGACAACGGTCTCGGTAAGAGCTTCGTGCTGGAGACCGCATGGTGGATGCTCACGAATAGCATTGCGGGAGAACCGGTCCTTCCGCGAGAAGACGGGAAAACCCCTTCGGTTCACTGCACTATAGGTCCTGTCCGAGGGAATTTGAGGCGAGGTAAGGGAATCGAATTTGATCGCACATCTTGGTTGTGGTCACGGGCGTCGTTGCCATCTGCTGATCTCGTGCTTTATGCGCGTGCCAACGGAAGCATCGCAGTCTGGGATCCTGGCCGTGTCTTTCTCTCTCGCGGTGGGCCAGAGACATATCTTGATCGTCCGTATCTTTTTGACAGACAGTCACTTTGGTTTGGTTTGTCCTCCGATGGGATCACTAGGAGTAGCGGTCTTATCCGCGATTGGGTTTCGTGGCAGCAACGTGGGTCTGACGAGTTCCACGCGCTCATGTCGGCGATCGAGGGTCTCTCGCCGACGGGCGAGACGATCCGGCCTACGGCGCCGATGCGTCTCTCACCCGCCGATGCCCTAGATTACCCAGCGATCCAGCTCTCCACGGGCATTGTGCCGGTCACGCACGCCTCAGCGGGGATGCAAAGGGTTCTCTCCCTCGCCTATGCCCTCGTCTGGACGGTCTACGAGCACCAGCGCGCGGCGACTCTTCTGAAGCGTGCACCTGCAAACGAGCTCGTGCTCATGGTGGACGAGATCGAGGCGCACCTGCACCCGCGCTGGCAGCGGGTGATCCTCCCCGCGCTCCTGCGCGTGGTGAAGGCGCTCGCACCCTCGATGCAGGTGCAGCTCATCGTCTCGACGCACAGCCCGCTGGTGCTGGCCTCGATGGAGGGGGAATTCGACGACGCGCAGGACGCTCTCTTCGACTTCGACCTCGTGCCGCGCGAGGGCGACGGGCCCCGTGCCGACGTCGAGGTCCGCAAGCTCGACTGGCGGGCCCGCGGCGACGCGAACCAGTGGCTCACCTCCGAGGTCTTCGACCTGAAGCAGCCGGGCTCGCTACGGCGGGAGCAGGCGCTTGAGCGGGCCAAGGCCGCCCTCCGCCAGCCGGGCCTGGCGCCCGAGGAGGTGCGGGAGATCCACCATGAACTCCACGCCGTGTTGGGCGACACCGACCCCTTCTGGGCGCGCTGGGAGGCGCGCGCGAAGGCCGCGGGGATCGATCCGTGATCCCGGTGCGCCCTGCGCCGGAGCCTCCCGACTTCGACGCGAAGGTCCGCCGGCCGGGCCTCGCGGCGCTCGCCGACGGCCGCACCGATCCACTGCCGCCCTACTGGACGGCCTGCCTCGGCGAGCTCTGGAGCGCCTACCACGGCGTCTGCGCATACCTCGCCGTACGGATCGCGCCTGGTACTGGCGCGCGCAGCACGGACCACGCGGCGCCGAAGTCGAAGCACCCCGGCCTCGCCTACGAGTGGTCGAACTACCGCCTCGTGTGCGCGCTGATGAACAGTCGCAAGCAGGCGTTCGAGGACGTGCTCGACCCCTTCGAGATCGAGCCCGGGTGGTTCCGCCTGGAGCTGAGCTCGCTGGAGGTGCTCCCGGGCGAGAGGTTGCCAGACAACGTCACCGAGGCCGTGCAGAAGACGATCGAGCGCCTGAAGCTCAACGACGCGGAATGCGTGGCGGCGCGAGACGAGCACTACGACCGCTACCTCCAGCGCCGGATGGACTTTGACACCCTGCGCCGCTGGAGCCCCTTCGTCGCCCTCGAGCTCGCCCGTCAGGGCCTGCGCGCGGTGATCGACGCACAGCCCGTGGAGGACGTCGATGAGTGAGACCGAGACGGCGACGCAGGCCGAGGTGATCGCGGCGATCCGCGCGCGGGTCGACCGCTGGCGCGGGTTCACGCTCGACCGCGCGGCCGACCCCTACCTCGACGAGGGTCGCTACGAGCCTGTCGCCGAGGGCGAGCGGGCGCTCACCGAGACCTCGCGTGAGCTCCTGCGGTGGTGGTTCCGTCAGGAGCCCCACGAGGTGCCGTCGTCGCAGGGCTACGACCGCTTCAAGTACTGGCCCCACCAGCGGCGCGCGGTCGAGACCTTCATCTACCTGCACGAGGTCTGCGGCGTGCGCCGCGTCGACGCGCTCTGGAAGCT
>JAEYZO010000213.1 GCA_023428035.1 Pseudomonadota bacterium
CCCCTACGCCCGGCTGCCCGAGGCCCTCGCGGCCTTCGACGTCGCGATCCTCCCCTACGTGCGCAACGAGCTCACCCGCTCGATCAACCCGCTCAAGCTCCGCGAGTACCTCGCCTCGGGAAGGCCCGTCGTCGCTACGTCTCTCCCCGAGGTGGCGAAGTTCTCCCCCGAGGTCAGCATCGCCGACGCCCGCGACGACTTCGTCTCCGCCGTCGAGGCCGCGCTCGCGGGCCCCCGCGACCGGCGCTCCCACCGGGCCTCGCTCCTCGCCGCCGACTCATGGGACGCTCGCGCCGATCGCTTCCTCGCGTTCATCGAAGAGGCCGCCGCGGGCCGCGTCGCCCCGCTCCGCGACCCCACCGACGCCCTCTAGAGAGCACCACCATGACCCCGCCCCTCGACACCGCCCTGCGCGCCCTCTCCCGCCTCGACTCCCGCGGCGTGCGCCTCTGGGGCCCCGGCCTCGCGCGCGCGACCCTCCACCGCGAGGCGCCCGTCGCGGGCGCGCCCGTGCACCTCTACGTCTGCGTCGCCGACCACTTCGAGCCCCGCTGGCGCCGACCCTCCCTCGAGGAGGAGCGACGTCGCGTCGGCGAGTGGAAGACCCGCTACCCCGCCCTCGCCGATCGCCACCGGGACTCCTTCGGCCGCGCCCACGTGCGCACGCTGTTCTTCCCCGTAGAGGAGTACCGCCCCGAGCACCTCGACGACATCGCGGCGCTCCGGGACGAGGGCCTCGTCGACGTCGAGGTGCACCTGCACCACGAGCGCGACACCGCCGAGAACCTCCGCGAGACCCTCGTGGGCTTCGCCGAGCTGCTCCACCGCGACCACGGCATGCTCCGCCGCGACCCCGACACCGGCAAGGTCACCTGGGCCTTCATCCACGGCAACTGGGCCTTGGACAACAGCCACCCCGAGGGCCTCTACTGCGGCGTCGACGACGAGCTCTCGGTGCTCGTCGACGCGGGCTGCTACTGCGACATGACCCTGCCCTGCGTGCCCTCGCCCGCGCAGGGCCGCGTGGTCAACACCATCTACTACGCCAAGAGCGAGCCCGGCCGCTCCCGCGGCCACGACCACGGCCGCGCCGTCTACGTCGGCGGGGCGCCGCGCGAGAACGAGCTCTTGATGATCCCGGGGCCCCTGGGTCTTCACTGGCGGTCCCGCGCGAAGGGGCTCGTGCCCCGCGTCGAGGCCGGGATGCTCGAGCCCGAGAACCCCGTTCCCCACGAGCTCCGCGTCGAGGCCTGGGTGAAGAACTCCCCCGCGGTGCGCGGCGCGCCCAACCACAGGTTCATCAAGCTCCACGCGCACGGCTGCAACGGCGACGCGCCGGAGTGGTTCCTCACCCCCGACGGGCCCTTCGACCGGCTGCTCACCGAGCTCGAGTCCCGCTACGCCGACACCCGCGAGTACGTCCTTCACTACGTCACCGCGCGGGAGATGTATGAGACCGTGAAGGCCCTCGAAGAGGGCGCCCTCGCCAACGCCTGACCGCCCCGCGACACTCCCCCCACCTCAGAGACAACACCGACCCATGCGAAGCGCCCTCGGCTGGATGATCCTCGTCGCCACGGTGCTCTACGCCCTGATCCGCAACCCGCGGGTCGCCGTGTTCGGCATGGTCGCCGCCGACAACATCCGCCCCGGCGACGAGTACATCGAGTTCGGCATGGAGACCGTGAAGTTCTCCATCACCTACTACGCCGTCGCGCTGGGCCTGCTGCTGATCTTCTACAAGCGCTACCGGCTGACCTCAGACCGCTTCCACTGGGCGATCTTCTTCCTCTTCATGAGCGTGGTGAACTCCGCGCTCCACGCCCCCTGCTTCGGCGCGGCGTACGTGCAGATCGACAACTATTTCAAGATGTTGCTGCAGTACTACCTGATCTGCGCCTTCATGCGGAACGAGGCGCACCTCAGGGAGCTGTACTGGGCCATCTCGTTCTCGGTGACGGTGGTCGCGCTGCGGTACTGCTACGGCAAGTTCCTCATCAACGAGCGCAACTGGGAGGGCGCGACCGGCGACCGCAACGAGATGGCCATGGCCATGGTCATGGGGCTGCCCTTCCTCTTCATGCTGGGCTTCACCGCGAAGGCGCTCTGGCAGCGCGTGCTCGCGTGGATGTGGATGCCCTTCCTCGCGGTCACCATCCTCATGTCGCTGTCGCGCGGCGGGATGCTCGGGCTCGGCGCGGTGGGCGGCTACCTGCTCTATCGCCTGCACCACAAGCGCTGGCTGGTGGTGGTGGGGGTCTTCGGCGCGCTGGTGGGGCTCGCGAACCTGCCCACCGAGGTGACCGCACGCTTCATGACCATCGGGATGGCCGCGCGCCGAGACGCCAGCGCCATCGGACGTCTCAACGCCTGGGGCGCGGCGCGCAACATGGCCAAGGACCGGCCGCTCTACGGCGTGGGCAGCGGCAACTTCCTGGTGTGGTTCCGGCGGTACGCGCCGGACCCCAACGACGTGCACGTCGCGCACTCGTCGTTCTACCAGCTCCTCGGCGAGCAGGGCCTGCCGGGGCTCGGCGTCTGGCTCTACCTCGTCATCATGTGCTGGCTCGTCCTCTCGTGGAACGAGATGCGCCTCGAGAGGATGGAGCGCGGCCGGTGGACCGAAGCCCGCTACATGCACGTGATGCTCAAATCGAGCTGGGTGGGCTACGTGCTCTGCGGCGCCTTCCTCTCGCAGGAAGACATGGACTTCTTCTACCACCTCCTCGCGATCACCTCGCGCTACGCCTTCTTCATCGACGAGCGCCAGGCGGGCATCAGGGCCGAGCTCGCCGAAGAGGGCCGCGTCACCATCCCCAACGCCCCCGACGAGCGGTTCACGCAGCCGCTCCTCCCGCCGCACGCGCCGGGTCAGGGCTGGGGCTGAGCGCGACGCGCCTTCCCTCTGCGCAACCCGCGACACACCATCTCAGTGAGTCGGAGTTGTCGAGCCTGACTCGCGCCCGACGTCACCGCGTCGCCGCCGCGTGAGGCGCCGAGCACCCGCACCGCGGGTCGAGTCATCTGATGGATGAAACCGGCGACGCCCCAGCTCTCACTTGGGGCACAGCGGTTGACCGTCACCGGGAGCGGGACTACATCGGCGAGCGGAAACACGACCGCCGCGCCCGCGACCGTCTGGTCTGGAGGTACACAATGATCCACACGCGCCTCGCCACCCTCGTCGCCTGCGGCTCGCTGCTCTTCGCCTGCGGCGCCTCGCCCGACGCGACGTTGAACGGCGAAACCGACTCGGGGCCCAACCCCACCGCCGACGCGGGCACGAACCCCAACCCCGGCTCCGACGCCGGCACCAACCCCGACTCCGACGCGGGCGAGATCCCGGAGCCACCGCTCGCCCCCTTCCCCGACGGAGCGGTCACCATGGCCGGCGCCTCGGACAGCGGCGACGACGACGGCGTGCGT
>JAEYZO010000285.1 GCA_023428035.1 Pseudomonadota bacterium
GTGGTCCACCGCGCCCTCGCTCACGGCGGGCGACGCGGGGGTCGACGGCGAGGCCTTCACCCGCGGCGACTACGCGGCCCTCGTGCTGGCCTCGATGGTCGAGCGGGAGACGGGGCGCCGCGACGACCGCGCCCACGTCGCGAGCGTGTTCTGGAACCGCCTCACGGACCCTGACTTTCGCCCGAGGCTCCTGCAGAGCGACCCGACGCTCACCTACGGGTGCATGGCCCGCGCGGCGCGGGGAGAGGCGGTAGCGGGTTGCAACGCGCGCTTCGGGGGCGACGGGGGCGTGACCGACGGGGGCATCCCCTCGCGCGGCGGGGGCGTCACGGGCTCGATGCTCGCCGACGCGAGCAACCCCTGGAACACCTACCGCCGCGAGGGCCTGCCCCCCACGCCCGTGTGCAACCCCGGCCTCGACGCGCTGGAGGCCGCGCTCAACCCCACCGCCGACCGCGACCTCTACTTCGTCGCCGGGCCCGACGGCCGCTCGATCTTCGCCCCCACCCTCGACCAGCACCGCCGCAACGTGCAGCAATACCTCCGCAGGCCGCGGTGAAGACGCTCCTCGAAACGCTGCAGCGCTCGCGGATCTTTCGCCGGATCCTCTTCGGCTTCGCGCTGATCGCCGCGGTGCTCTCGGTGGGCCTGCTGGTCACCCTCCTGCGCTTCGGCCAGCTCAACGAGGAGCTCGACGACCTCGTCGCCGAGGAGATCACCGTCCTCGACGACACCGAGCGCATCCAGCGCCTCCTCGCGGTGATCCAGAGCAACAAGCGCGGCTACGTGCTCACCGGCGACACGGAGTTCCGCGCGCGCTTCGAGGCCGCCCGCGGCGAGCTCGCCCCCATCCTCGCGCGGGTGCGCGACGCCACCGCGGGACGTCGCATCCAGCGCCGGCTCCTCGCCGACGTGGTGCGCGCCCTCGACGACTACCTCCGCGAGTCGGAGTCGGACATCGCCCTGCGCGAGCGCGTGCTCCGCGGCGAGCTCGACATCGAAGACGTCATCGCGCGCTTTCGCCAGGGCGCCGGCGTGGCGCTCGCCGACCGCTGCGACGAGGCCCTGCGGGCGCTCCACAGCGCGTGCCGCCGCTCGGTCGATCTGCAGCGCGCCCGGGTGGTCGACTCCACCGCGCGCTCGCGCACCCTCGCCGTCACCTCGATGCTCCTCGCGACCGCCGCGGCGCTGCTCTACGGCTGGTGGCTCGCGAGGGACATCGGCGACGCGCTGCAGTCCCTGGGCGGCTCCCTCGACGCCATGGGCCGCGGAGAGCGCCTCGCGCCGCTGCCCGAGCGCGCCGACGAGATCGGCGACGTGGCGCGGAGCTTCGAGCAGATGGCCGACCGCCTCGAGAAGGCCGAGGCCGCCACGCAGGTCACCGTGGCCGAGCTGCGCGAGACCAACGACGCGCTCGCGGCCGCGATGCGGGTCAAGAGCGATTTCCTCGCGACCATGTCGCACGAGCTCCGCACGCCCCTCAACGCCGTCATCGGCCTCTCGGGGATGCTCCTCGACTCCCCCGCCGAGAAGCTCTCGCCTCGGGCCCAGCGCGCGCTCGAGACCATGCGCGAGTCGGGCACCCACCTGCTCACCCTGCTCAACGACATCCTCGACCTGGCCAAGCTCGACGCGGGTCGCATGACCTTCGCCTCGGTGGGCGTCACGCCTGGCTCCGTGGCCCGGTCCTGCGTGGCCACCGCGCTCCCGCTGGTGGGAGACCGCCCGCTGGAGCTCGAGCTCGACTGCCCCGAGGGCCTGCCCACGGTGCGCGCCGACCCGCAGCGGCTGCGCCAGGTGCTCTTGAACCTGCTCTCGAACGCGGTGAAGTTCACCCCGCGCGGCTCGGTCACCCTGCGGCTCCGCGCCGAACCCGAGGCCGTGCGCTTCGAGGTCGAAGACACGGGCATCGGCATCGACGAGGCGCAGATGGGGCTGTTGTTCGAGGAGTTCCAGCAGTTGGAGCGGGGCGACGCCCGGAGCTTCGGGGGCACGGGCCTGGGCCTCGCGCTCTCTCGGCGCATGGCGCGGGCCATGGGCGGAGACGTGACGGCGCGGTCGACCCTGGGCGTCGGGAGCACCTTCACGCTCACCCTGCCCGTCGACGCCGGCGGCGAGGCCCCCGCGGAGGCGCGGAGGTGACCATGGGCGATCGCGGGGCCCGCAGGGGCGGCGTGGTGCTGGTGGTCGACGACGTGGCGGCCAACCGCTTCCTCTACACGTCGCTGCTCGAAGACGACGGCCACGAGGTGCGCGAGGCCGCCGACGGGCGCGCGGCCCTCGCCGAGGTCGACCGCGACGACGTCGCCCCCGTCGAGGTCGTGCTCCTCGACATCTCCATGCCGGGCATGGACGGCCTCGAGGTGCTCCAGCGCCTGCGCGCGCGCTCCGACGGCGGCCCCCACGTGCTCGTGCTCACCGCCGCCGCGCGCGAGCCCGCGCAGATCGAGCGCGGCCTCGGCCTCGGCGCCGCCGCCTACCTCACCAAGCCCGTCGCCAACCGCGAGCTCGCCGCCCGCGTGCGCGCGGGGCTCCAGATCCACCGCCTGCGCCTCGAGCTCGCCGCGCTCCGCCGCGACCAGACCGCGATGCTCGTGCACGACCTCAGGCACCCCCTCGCCAACCTCTCGATGCTCGCCGAGCTCCTCGAGGGCGACGACCTCGACCGCGATGACCGCCTCTCCGCCGCGGGCACGATCCGCCGCATGGTCGACTCGCTCTCGCAGCTCGTCGACACGATCCTCACGGCCTCGCGGCTCGAGGCCGGCGTGTTCACCGTCGACCTGGCCCCCGTCGCCCTCGCGGAGCTCGTCGAGCCCTCGGTCGAGGTCTTCGCGCCCCTCGCCGCGCGCCGGAGGGTCACCCTCACCGTCGCCCCGCTCCCCGCCGCCGCCGCGAGGGCCGACCTCGCGCGGGTGCGCCAGGTGCTCGACAACCTCCTCTCGAACGCAGTGAAGTTCACCCCCCGCGGCGGGGCCGTCACCGTCGAGGCGCGCGCCGACGCGAAGACCGTCACGGTGCGCGTGAGCGACACCGGCCCCGGAGTGGCCGAGCCCGAGCGGGAGCTCATCTTCGACCGTTACCGCCAGGGCGCCACCGGGC
>JAEYZO010000313.1 GCA_023428035.1 Pseudomonadota bacterium
GTCTTCGCCTCGCAGCGGCGCCTCGCCCTCCGTCGCGCACCGCGGTGTCTCGTAGGCGCGCCGCGCGGCCGGCGCGTCGACGCCCCCTCGGCACCCCAGCGCGCACGCGCACAACCACGTCGCCCGACGCGTCACGCGCGCGCACCGAAGGGAGGGAGCGCCTCGCCCAGCTCGCGCATCCACCTCTCGCACGCAGCGCGGCCTCCCGCGTGGATCTCGTCCACGCTCGCCTGCACGGGCGGGTCGTCCACCGCCGCGAGGGACTGCCGAAGACGCCACCCCGACATCGACGCCGCGCGCAGCTCTCGCGCGCAGCGCCGCGCGCGCTCGAGGTTCTCGCGGGGAGCCGTCGGCGGCACCACGAGCCCCGACGGCACGTCGAGGACACCGTCGCCGCCCGCGGCGAGCGCGCGCAGCGTCATCGCCACTACCCCCGCGGGGCACGGGCGGTCCATCGGATCCGGCGACGTGAGCATCTCGATGTAGCGCTCCGTACGAGGGTCGAGCGAACGATCCCGCGCGAGCGCGCGCAGGGTCAGCCCAAGGCTGTAGACATCCGACGCCGGCGTCGCCGCCCCGACGGCTCCGTCCTGCTCTGGCGCCCTGAAGCGCGGCGTGCCGACGGAGTCGACGCTCGCGGTCACCCGCGAGAGGTCCGCGCAGAGCGCTGCGCCAAAGTCCAGCACCCGCACAGCGCCCACTGCGGGCGCACCACCGACGCAGAAGACATTGGCAGGCTTCACGTCTCGATGGAGCACGCCGACGCGGTGCGCGGCGTCGAGCCCGTCCGCGACGCCCGCAGCGACGGCGAGCGCGAGGTCTGCGGAGAGCCGCCCAGCGCGTTCGATCATCGACTGGAGGTCTTCGCCCCAGAGCCGCTCGGTCACCAGCACCGGCGCCGCGCCCTCGAAGCCGCTCGCCACGAACCGCGGGACCCGCGCGTGCGACACCCTCGCGAGCGCCTCGGCCTCTCGCGTGAAGCGCTTGCGCGCCGTGTACGCCGACGCGAGGAGCGGGTGCATCACCTTCACCGCGACCGACGCTCCGTCGCGCTGGTCCGCCCCGGCGTACACCTGCCCCGTAGCGCCGCGGCCGAGCGGGGTGTCGAGGCGAAAGCGCCCTAGCACCACCTCGCCGACCCCGGGCCACCGCACCGCGGCAGCCTACCACCATCCCACGGCCTTTCTGTAGAGTGCCCGCGCGGAGGCGCACAGGGCGGATGAAGGTCACGGTCGAAGCTCCCGAGGTCCGCGTCGAGTTCGACACCGCCGCGAAGCCCAGCGTGCTCGGGCGATCGCCCCCTGACCAGGTTGAAGGGGAGCTCGTCACCCGAGTCTTCATCGCCTCGGAGCAGGTCTCGCGAACGCACGCGCTGCTGCGCGACGAGGGTGACCGGGTGGTGGTGCGCGCGCTGAGCGCTCGGGGCACGTGGCTGCGCGTACCACAGCGCGGAGAGGTGACCGTGACGGGCGCGACGAGCGTGGAGCTGCGCCTCTCAGACGCTGTAGGGCGTGACGGGCCGCTCCCGCCCATCCTCGACGCGCGAGAGGACGAGGAGCGCACGTACGAAGAAGCCGTCGTCGAGCGGCTCCGCGAGTGGTTCTCTACGCTGAATCTCCAGGTCGACCTTGAGCGCTCTCCACGCGACGTCCCTACGAGCGACGCGGGCACCCTCCCGCTCGGCGACGCCGCGCGGCTCGCGCTCCGCCCCAACCCGGCGAGCACGCGAACCGTGCGCTGGGACTCGGTCAAGCGGTACGTCCATGACTGGCTCAGTAGCCAGAACCTCTCCTACCAGAGCCGACGCTCGGGGTGTCACCCCCATGACTTCGTGCTGGCCTCGGAGCCGTTGCAGCGGGCGCACGAGATGGTCTGGACGGCGGTGCGCCTGCGCCTCAACGCGCTCGTGCTCGGGCCCGAGGGCTCAGGACGGCGCGAGCTCTCGCGCTGCTACGCGTTCAGTCACCTCGGACCGAGCGAGACTCGGACAGGGTGCGTCGAGGTCGACTGCGCCAGCGCCTCCGAACCTTCACTGCGAGCGCGGTTGGCGAGCGCTGTTCGGCCCTCGAACCAGCCGTGGACGCTCCTCCTGCACGACGTGGCGTCGCTCGCCCCGTCCGCGCAGGCCCTGTTGCTCTCCTACCTCGACACGGGCGTGATCGACGGCGAGCCCGGGACGTCACCCCTCTTCCGGCGATTGCCGCTCGTCTGCGCGACGGGTCCGTCGGACCTCGGCGAGCGCGTCGACCGCGGACGCTTCCGCGAAGACCTCTACTACCGCCTTGCGGGCCGCGTGGCGCGCCTCCCGCCGCTGCGCGATCGCCCGGCGGACGTGAGGGCGTACCTCCGATCGGCTCCCCACACGGCGAGGCTGAGAGCTGAATCGCTCGAGCGTCTGCTCGCATATCCATGGCCTGGAAACTTCGCCGAGCTGACGGCCTTCGTGCGTCGGCTCCGCCCCGAGCGAAGCAGCGCCGACGCCCCCATCGACGCAGAAGGGTGCCTGGCGCTCCTCGCCGAGGGCTTCACGCGAGCGCCGCCCGCGCCGGCTCTACGGCCCGCCCCCGACGGTGAAGAGCCGTCTTGGTCCACTGTCGCGCTGCGCGCGGCGAAGAGCTTCGAGCGGGAGCAGGGGGAGGCGTTTCCCCTCCCAGAGCGCTTCGCCAGCAAGAGCACCGAGAGATCCTTCCAGAAGATCGTCGAGGGCTTCGTCGAACGCCACCTCAAGCCCGAGTACGTCGCGACCCTGCTCGGCCCTGACGGCGTCGCGAGCGCGAAGCAGAGATGCACCGACCGGCTCGCTCGCGGGATCGGGCTCAGCGAGGGCAGCGTGTTGAAGAAGTACCTCCCGCCCGACGATCAGACCTGAAGCCACCGCTGATCGGGATCGCCCGAACCTGATCGGGATCGACGCGCCCGGAGCGTGGAACCCCCGCGGGACGTGGCGACTTCGCAGCATCACCGCGCCGGACCGCTGGCGCCCGCGTTGCTCTACCGCGCCCCGCCGCGCAGACCTCGCGCGGCGGGAGGAGCGACGCGATGAAGCAGTTCTGGTGGTGGGGCATCTGGGCGTGCCTGGCGCTCGCCTCGGGGTGCTCCGGGGAGCTCGGAGCGATCGACGAGGCGCCCGAGGCGCGAGACGGGGGCGACCGCGAGACCGACGCGCGCGGCGAGACTCCGGATCGGAGCGTCCCGACGACGGAGCGGGAGGGCGCCGCGCTCGACGGCGCGCGAAGGGGCTCCGAGGTGAGCCCGGCGGGCCCCGGCGCGGGCGAGTGCTTGAGCGAGCGCAGTGCGTCTCGCCCCATTCCGTGGACGTGCCAGCGGCTGTCCCCGAGCCTCTCGTGGGCGCGGAGCATGTGCTGCGGCCCGGCCACGATCACCTCGGCCCTCGCCGCGAGCCGCGGGGCGACGAGCGTGACCCCCGACGACCTGCGGAACACCATCGACTGGATGGCCTCGAACCTCTGGGGTCCCCTCGCGTGGCGATCCAACGGGTACGACTGCGACACCAACGGCACTGACAGCGACCAGATGGTCGCCACGCTCCGCGGGATGGCCAACCTGGACGCGCGAGCGGTCACCATCGAGTGGTGCGACCTCGTCCGCGCGCTCCCAGACCACGTCGTGATCTTTCATGGCGACACGCAGGCGGACAATTCCACGTCGACCTTTCGCTCGGGGAGCTCGCACTGGTTGATCCTCGAGACCGTCGACCCTCGCGCGGGCGTCGCGGCGGTGATGGATCCAGGACGTTCCCTCGCGTCGATGGGCGCCTCGAGGGCCTACACCCTGGCGAGCGTACGCGCGCGCTTCGAGGCTCGCGGGCGGCTCGCGATCCTCGTCGACCCTCGCCCTGAACCATCGTGCGTGCCGGACTGCGCCGGGCGGCAGTGCGGCGCCGACCCCCGCTGCGGCCAGAGCTGCGGCGCGTGCCCCGACGACGCCGTCTGCGACACCTCGGGGCGCTGCGTCGCCCGCTGCGTCTCGGGCAACCCCTGCTCGACGGGCAACCCCTGCGAGCTCGGCTCCACGAGCTGCACCGGTGGGACGTCCCGCTGCGTCCGGAGCGCCTTCGCGCCGGCGGGAGCCCCCTGCGGCGCTGGGAGGGCGTGCGACGGCCGCGGGGCCTGCGGCGCCGCGACCTGCGCGGTCGGCACGGGCGACTGCGACGGGAGCACCGCCAACGGCTGCGAGACCTCGCTGCGCTTCGACGTGAACCACTGCGGGGCGTGTGGTCGGCGCTGCGCGCTCCCTAGCGCGACCGCGAGCTGCATCGACGGCGCCTGCCGCGTCGCCGCGTGCTCGGGCGCGTCCCGCGACTGCGACGGCGACGCGAGCAACGGGTGCGAGACGATGTCGTCGACCGACGTGAACCACTGCGGGGCCTGCGGCAACCGCTGCGACCTTCCGCAGGCGACCGCGGGCTGCGTAGCGGGGCGCTGCGTAGTGCGGGCGTGCGCGTCCGGCGCGGCGGACTGCGACGGGAACGCCGCCAACGGCTGCGAGGTGTTGCTGTCCTCGGACCGCTTCCACTGCGGCGCGTGCGGGCGCGCCTGCGCCGCGTCTGAGACCTGCCGCTCGGGCGCCTGCGTGGCCGCGCCGGAGTGTACGGGCGCTCAGGCGCGCACCTGTTCCACAGGGCGCCCAGGGGTGTGCGCCGAAGGTTCACAGACCTGCAGCGGAGACCGCTACGGCGCGTGCGTGGCGAGGCTCAGCGCGACGGAGGAGCGCTGCGACGACCGGCTCGACAACGACTGCGACGGTGCCGTCGACGAGGGTTGCTGCGTGTCGGCTTCGTCGCCGCCCACGCTCACCTCGCCCTCCGACGGGAGGCGATACTCCGTCGGCGACCCCATCACGCTTCGGTGGGACGTCGCCTCGGGCTGCGACGCGCGGCCCCACCGGGTGAAGGTCCGTCGATGCCTCACGTACGGGTGCACTGACCCGGCGCGCGACGCGAGCGGCGCGCTGGTCTACGACGAGGTGCTCCCCGCGGGCACCACCCGCGCGTCGGTCTCGTCGTCGCGCTTCGGCGCAGGGTCGTACCGCTGGGTGGTCGAAGCCGGGGTGCCGCCCGTCGCGCCCATGTACCGAGTGTTTTCGATCGACTAGGCAAGAGGACAGTTCAGACAGGAGATCTCCCATGACAGAGCTGGGTTATGCGGTCATCGCGCTGCTCGCGCTGGCGATCGGCTACATCGCGATCGTGCGGCCGTTGTCTACGGCTACCGGAATCACAGGGGGGGCGGTGGCCGGCGCGATCTTCAAGAGCCTGGTGCTTCTGCCGCTCACGGGCCTGGCCTTGGCGGTCAACCACGACTGGCATGGCGACTGGGTCCGAGGGTTCCGGCGCGAAGTCCTTCGAGTTCAGGCAGACCGGTGGACGCCGCCTCCCCAGACCTGCCCCTCCGAGGCCGACGGCGTCTTCGTCCAGCAGCGACGACTCGAGCAGATCTGTACGGGTTGCTGGCGCGTTGATCGTGTCGAGGTGCTCTCCACCGAGAGCGGCCGGCCGGAGGGAGGCTGGCCGGCGCGATGCCGCGCGACGGCTCGGGTCCATGTCGCGCTGCTCCGCCCCGTGCGGGGCTTCGACCCGCTGGTTCTCGCAGAGAACCTCTGGGTCTCCGACCTCGGCGGCGACGCGGGTACGTCTCGCACGAGCCGCGCCATCACGATGCTCTGGCGTCAGACCGACCAGGGGACCTGGATCTACGAAGGCACGGCCATTCAATGACCCGTCACCTCACGGCTCGAGCGTCACGTCGACGCGGGAGAGAGCGCCGCGCGGAGCTTGCCGACCTCGTCGGTGTCGCCCATCACCATGAGGGTGGAGCCCGACGAGAGCACGGTCTCGCCGCCGGGGTTGAAGCTGTGCGCGCCCTCGGAGGACCGCACCGCCACCACGAGCACGTTGCAGATCTTCCGCAGGCCCGCCTGGGCGATGGTCTTGCCGACGATGGCGCTCGCGGCGGTGATGGTGGCGTCCTCGATGCGGAGCACGTGCGCCGGGTCGCGCAGCATGATGTCGAGGAAGGCCGTGGCGTTGGGCCGGATCATCTCCGACGCGAGGCGCACCCCGCCGATCGTGCGCGTCGAGACGACCTTGTCGGCGCCGGCCTTGCGGAGCTTCGGCTCGGCGTGCGGCTCGATGGCCTTGGCGATGATGCGCAGCGAGGGGTTGAGCGCTCGGGCCGAGAGCGAGACGTAGACGTTGTCGCGGTCGTCGCTGAGCGCGGCCACCACGCCCTTCGCGCGGGTGATCCCCGCCGACCGGAGCACCTCGTCTTCGGCGGCGTCGCCGATGATGTAGAGCGGGTGCGGGTGCTGGGCCTTGAGGCGCAGGAGCGTGCCCTCGTCGCGGTCGACGGCGACGAAAGGCGTCTTCGTCGCGGTGAGCTCGTCGACGACGTACTGCCCCGTGCGGCCGACGCCGCAGACGATGACGTGGCGCTGGAGCTGATCGATGGCCTTTCCTATGCGGTTCCCGCGAAAGACGTGGCGGAGCTCGCCCTCGACCACGAGCGCGGTCACCACCGAGGCGAAGTACACCACGGAGCCGGTGCCCATCACGATCAGCACCAGCGAGAAGACCCGCGCGGGGACGTCGTGGTCCATCCCCGGCAGCTCGCCGTAGCCCACCTTCGAGAGCGTGATGAGCGTGTGAAAGAGCGACTCGAACCAGCCCTAGCGCCCGTGCCCGAGCCAGTGGATGCCCACGGTGCCCGCGAGCACGGTGAGCACCAGCAGGCCCGTCGCGACGCGCAGGCAGCGAACGATCTCGCTCATCGCAGCGACGGAGGGTGACCCACCCTCCCCCGCGTCTACAAGAACCAGCTCACGCCCAGCACGAGCTGCCCCACGGGCTCGACGCGGATCTCCCCCGAGGTGCCCGCGGGCCACTGCCAGGGGTCGAAGCGGCGGCCGAAGTACGCGATGGCGACGGCCTGCGCCTGGAGCGAGAGGTGCTCGCCCACGGCCCACTCCGCGCCGACTCCCGCCCGCGCGCCGAAGCGCAGGTCGTCGAGGGTCTCTCCCGACTGCGTGTCGGCCATGGCCAGCATCGCGCACGCGCCCAGCAGCGGCTGGATCGCCCAGCGCCGCCCGCGGATCGCGTCGACCAGCAGCGCGCCGCCGACCTCGTGGTCGTGGCGGTGTACGCCCTCGGCGTGACCGAGGTGGTGCTCGGTGAAGAGCTCCACCGACACCCGTGACACCACCCGCAGCCGCACCTGACCGCCGAGGCCTCCGAGCGAGTACTCCCCGAAGCGCCCGCTGCCTCGGATACCGATCGCGACCGAGCGCGCCATCGCGCCCTCCGAAGCGGTCTGCGCCATCGCCGTCGCGGGGGTCGCCAGCGCGAGCGCCCCGAGCACCAACATCGTCCCTCTCATGAACGGCGCGTAGATCAACGCGCGTACCACCCACGCGCGACGCTGGATTTCACGCTCCACCGCGGTCCCCCTGCGAACTCGGGTGTGTGTTCCCTCGCGTGAACTCGGGCGTTGCCGCGGCCCCGCGTTGCGTTCACCGCGGCGGTGTCGGAGAACGCTCGCGATGACCTCGCCCTCGCGCAGCCTACGCTGGCTCCCCCTCGCGCTCGTCGCGCTCCTCTCGCCTGGGACGGCGAGCGCGGTGCCCTATCGGCTGACCCCCGCCGACCGCGCGGCGATCACGGCGCTGATGCGACGCTTCTTCACCGCGGTCACGACGGGGGCGCGCGCGCCGACGGGGGTGTTCCCGACCCGCGCGGAGTTCATCGGTCTGTACAGCGGCCCGAGGGCGCAGCCCGGGGAGGCCGAGGCCCTGGCGCAGCGGCAGCTCGCGGCGATCGACCGCGACGTGCAGAGCCTGCGGGAGCCCTTCGCGCGGGGGCGCTTCACGGGCCTCGCGGGTCGCGAGATGACCAGCGGCACCCTCGACGTGCGCCCCTGCGGCCGCCTCGCGCTCGCCACCTCGCAGTGCGCCACGGGCCCGGTGCTCGAGTGGACCGTCGATGGGCAGAGCCACCGCGTGCGCGTCGACACGATCGTTCGGCTGCGAACGGGCTGGCGCATCTACGACGTGCGTCGGTAGGTCACCCGCCGACGCGGTCGAGCAGGAGCGGTACGTCGTCGGGCTTCACGGCGCCGAGGGTGACCGCGGCGGTGAGGCGCTCGACGGCCTCGCGGGCCTTGTCGTCGCTCGACGCGTGCACGCGCGCGATGACCTCTCCCTTCTTCAGGGCGTCGCCGACGTTGCGCTCGAAGACGAAGCCCACGGCGGGGTCGACCACGTCGTCGGAGCGGGTGCGCCCGCCCCCCAGGGCGACGCCCGCGACGCCGACGGCGTGCGTGTCGATGGCGGTGACGTAGCCGTCTCCCGCCGCGGTGAAGTCGACCACCACGGGGGCCTTGGCGAAGACCTCGGGGTCGTCGACGGCGCGGGGGTCTCCGCCCTGGGCCCTCACCATCTTGCGCGCGACCTCGGCCGCGGAGCCGTCGTCGATGGCGGCCTGGAGCATCGCTCGCGCTTCGTCTTCGGACTTCGTTCGCTCGCCCAGCACGAGCATCGAGGCGCCGAGCGCGAGGGTGAGCTCGACGAGGTCGCTGGGCCCTCGGCCGTGGAGGACGTCGAAGGCCTCGATGGTCTCGAGGGCGTTGCCGACGGCGCGGCCGAGGGGGCGGTCCATGCGGGTGAGCCAGGCGACGCAGCCCTTTCCTGCGCCCTGGGCGACCTCGACGAGGGCGGCGGCGAGCTCGCGGGCGCGCTCGGGGGTCTTCATGAAGGCGCCGGAGCCGAACTTCACGTCGAGGACGAGCCCGTCGATCCCCTCGGCGAGCTTCTTCGAGAGGATGCTCGCGACGATGAGGGGGATGGACTCGACGGTGGCGGTGACGTCACGCAGCGCGTAGAGGCGCTTGTCGGCGGGGGCGAGCTCGGCGGTCTGACCGATCATGCAGACGCCGGGGTCACGCACGAGGGCGCGGAAGCGGTCGATCGGGAGGTCAACGCGAAAGCCCGGGATGGCCTCGAGCTTGTCGAGGGTGCCGCCGGTGTGGCCGAGGCCGCGGCCGGAGATCATCGGGACGGGGACTCCGCAGGCGGCGACGAGGGGTGCGAGGCAGAGGGAGACCTTGTCTCCGACGCCGCCGGTGGAGTGCTTGTCGACCTTGCGGGCAGGGATGTCGGAGAGGTCGACGACGGTGCCCGAGTCGCGCATGGCGAGGGTGAGGGCGACGGTCTCGTCGCGGGACATCCCGCGGAACAGCACGGCCATGGCGAGGGCCGACATCTGGTAGTCGGGGACGTCTCCGCGGGAGAAGCCGTTGATCAGGCGGCGGATCTCGTCGGCGGAGAGGGCGTTTCCGTCGCGCTTGGCGGCGATGAGCTCGGGGACGGTGCGTTCCATGGGGGCGTCGGAGACTACACGACGGGGGGCCTCGCTTCGTCGCCTTGACGGCTCAGGGAGGGTGTTTTCGATGGCGGCACCCCACCGCGGGGCGACGCCAGGGGCGGAGCGATCGCGGTGGAACCGACAACCCACAGAGGGCGGCGCTGAAGGGAGGCGTCGCCTGGAGGATGCAGCCATGTTGAACGTTCTTCGTCCGTTCTCGACGCTCGACCGTGACCTCGACCGGATGTTCTCCGACCTTCACTCGACGCAGCGCGCGCGGGCCGAGGTGCCCGCCGCGGAGGTGTTCGAGACCGAGGAGGCGATCACGGTACGGATCGACCTTCCCGGGGTGGCCGAGAGCGACATCCAGGTGGTGGCCGAGAACAACGTGCTGACGGTGAAGGCCGTGCGCGGGGCGCCCGAGGACAAGGCCGTGTTCCACGTGGCCGAGCGGAGCTACGGGACCTTCCAGCGGTCGTTCCGGCTGCCGGGTCGGGTCGACACGGAGAAGGCCGAGGCGGCCTACGAGAACGGCGTGCTGCGGGTGGTGCTCCCGCGGCGGGCCGAGGCGAAGCCGCGGGCCATCGAGGTGAAGCGCGCGCAGTGACGCTCGGGCCGAGCGAGGCCGTCGACGGGCCGCGGGCGTGGTGATAGCGTCCGCGGCCCCATCGACGTCTCGCTCGGGGATCGTCTAACGGCAGGACGCAGGATTTTGGTTCCTGCTATCAGGGTTCGAATCCCTGTCCCCGAACCCCTCTCCCTCGTGTGATTTCGACAGGTTAGCCCCGCCCTCTGTCCCCACGGGGGACAACTCGGGGACAACCGGGGGACAAAACCCTGTCCCGCGCAGAAGCCCCTCGGGCAGCGGCGGGAAGGGCTCTCCGAAGCCCTCCCGCACGGCCTCGGCCTCGCGGATGTAGCCCTCGGTCGTCGAGAAGGTCTGGTGCCCCGCGCGGTGCTTGATCTTCAGCGGCTCATCGCCGCGCACCGCCATCCACGTCACGCCCGTCGCCCGCAGGTCGTGGAAGGTCATGTTCTTCCGCGTCGCGTCGTCGGCGAAGAGCTCGGCGCGATCGACCCCGGCTTCGCGAAGGTAGCCGCGGAGCTGCTCGGCCTGCGCCTTCACCAGCGGCCACGGGTCGAAGACACGCCCGACTCCGCCCGACGCGTCGTGCATCGCCCGGAGGAGCTCGCGCAGCGCGGGCTCGATGGCGAAGCGACGGGGTGTGTTGCCCTTGGTCTCCTTCACCACGCCGCGGTCGCGGTCGACCGCGCGGTGGATGTGCACGGTGCCGTGCGCGAGGTCGATGTCCTCCCACTCGAGGGCCTCGGTCTCACCGGCGCGCAGGTAGAGGTAGACCGTGACGGCCACGCAGCGCCGCCACTCCACGGGGATCGCAGCGCACTCCATGAGCTTCAGGAACTCGCTGGGGTACAGGTAGCCCTTCGCCCGTCGCACCCCGCGATCCGGACCGACGATCCCCGCGCAGGGGTTGTCGCTCCTCACGCGCAGCGAGCGGTCCTTGGCCGCGCAGGCGTCCTTGAAGGCGCGGGAGAGGAGGGCCCAGGCGTTCCACGCGGTCTTCCACGCCATCTCCCCGTCGAGCACTCGTTGATCGAGGGACTCGACGAGCTCCTCGAGGTCGTCGCGGGCGACCTCGGTGATCGACCGCTCGCCGATCACCGGGAAGACGTGCGTGCGCAGTCGGGCACGGTCGGTCTCGACGGAGCTCAGGCCGCGCTTGTTCCGCGCGTCGAGCCAGCGGTTCAACCAGACCTCGACGGTCTCTGTCGACGGGGTGGTCGTCGTGGTCGGGGAGCGGGTCGGCTTCTGGAGCGCGGTCGACTTCACGGGCTTCGCTCGGACAGCGCCGACGGACTTCACCTGCTCGGCGAGCTCGACGGCGAGAGTCCGCGCCCGGGCCTCGTCGCCCGCGGTGAGCTCCTCGGGCAGAGGGACCCACGAGCGAGACCCGTCGGCGAGCCCGACACGCGCTCGCCATCGACCACCACGCCACTCGACCGACCCGCCTGACTTGCTCATGGCGTCTCCGCTCTCGCCGGTGTCTCGTCACCTTGCACGGTGCGCGGGCGCTGCACCTCTCGATTGGCGAGGACTCTGCGCTGCAACATGAGAAGAGTCTTCTCCGCGTACCATCGCCGCTCGTCTCGTTTTCTCGAGTACATCTGCGAGAGACTTCGCGCGCTCGCCTTCGAACCTCGTCCGAGGCTCCGCAGCAGCGCGTAGAATTGCCGCCAGGGGTCCTGGGTCTTCAGCTTGTGACCGTCCTCTGTCCGCAGGACGAACCGGCCTCTCAGGGCTTCGGAGGTCGACAACCACGTGTAGATGAGGACGGCGAGCTCCCTTCGAGGCAGTCTGCAGACAAAGTCAGGGAACATCCGAAACAAGATCTGGGCATCCGCGAGCATGATCTCTCCGAAGGAGACGTCTGGCTGCTCTTCCGCCAGGAGGACGTCGGCGTCGAGCAGGTGCAGTAGGACCTCTGTGAAGTGCGTCTCGATGTCGCCCACCCCGAACAGGAGCGGGAACGCGCGATCGACGGCCGTCGCGTACTTCTGACGAAGAGCGGGCGGACACGACGAATCCCGCAACGCGCTGAGGATGTCGCCGAACGCGTAGTGCAGCGAGATGAGGCGCGCGCAGGCACCGTAGCGGTGCTCGACGTGCGGGGCGACGAAGGCTGGGTCATCCGGTCTGACTTCGTCCGAGGGGGTCGAGGCCATGATGAACGCCTCCGCCTCGACCAGGTGTTGCGGATACGCCTCGCGCTCCGGCCGTTCCCGGTGCAGTTCGCCCATCAGGATGTCGCCGAGCCTCTCCTCGTAGTCGAGGCCGGCGGAAGACGTTGAAGCGTTGGACATGTGGGGGCTCCTTTCGCCCCGTGTCTCACCCCGGTCCTGCGGAACGTCAAAAATTTTCTGGATCTGCTAGTCGCGTGCGCGCACAGGCGCGC
>JAEYZO010000337.1 GCA_023428035.1 Pseudomonadota bacterium
GGGTAGCTCACGGCCATGGTGGCGTTCACGCCGGGCTGGCCGGCCATGCCCGGGCCCGTGGGCACGGCGCTGGGCCCGCCCTGGCCGCCCATGGCCGGGGCCATCGCGGTGGGGGGCATCGCGCCGAAGTAGCCGGGCTGGGGCTGCTGGCCCTGCATCGACGGGTGCGAGGGGTTGCCCTGGTTCGAGGCGTGGCCGCCCTGCCCCGAGGTGGAGGCGGACCAGTCGGTGCCCGCCTCGCGGTTGCCGGTGAACTCCGCGAGGAATTCCAGGGTGGTCTGCGGTCGCTGCGCCGGGTCTTTGTTGAGGGCGCGCATCACGGCGGCCTTGTGGCGCGGGAGCACGGACATCCCGTTGGGCTGCTGCTCGAAGGGCTGCGGCGGCGCGGTGAGGTGCTTGGTCGCCCACTCCCACGGGGTCGCGGCGTTGAAGGGCAGCCGGCCCGTGAGCATCTCGTACGCGACGATCGCGAGGGAGTAGATGTCGCTGGTCTGCCGCAGCGGCTGCCCGGTGAACTGCTCGGGCGACATGTACGGGGGCGTGCCGAGCACCATGCCCTGGCGGGTGAGCTTGGCGTCGTTCTGGTTCTCGGCCTCGTCGCGCTTGGCGATGCCGAAGTCGAGCACCTTCACGAAGTCGCCCTTGGCGCCCTTCTGCGTGAGGATGATGTTCTCGGGCTTGAGGTCGCGGTGCACGACCCCGTGCTCGTGGGCCTCTTGGAGCGAGCCGCAGACCTGCGTGAGGATGTGCTCGACGCGGGGGCCCGGGAACGGGCCGCGGGCGATGACGTGGGCGAGGCTCTCGCCCTGGATGAACTCCATCGCCACGAAGAGCTTGCCGTCGGCGAGCTCGCCCGACTCGAAGAACTTGATGGTGTTGGGGTGCTCGAGCACCGACACCGTGCCCGCCTCGCGGTGAAAGCGCGCGACGATCTGCGGGTCTTGCGCGAGGTCGGGCTGGAGGGTCTTGATGGCCACCGAGCGGGTGCGGTCGCCAAGCTTCTGCTCGCCGAGGTAGACCTTGCCCATGCCGCCCTCGCCGATCACGCGGACGATGCGGTAGCGGCCCTCGGCGATGCTCTGCCCGATCAGGGGGTCGGAGCTGTCCTGGCCATTGGTGTCGATGCTCACGCGCTTGCTCCCTGTGCAGGGTTGAGGTCGTCTCAGGATCCCCGGTGCGGCTTCACCCGCTCGCCGCCCCCGCGCGCGCGGAGGCTCCTCGAGTGGCTTAGAGCGTTACGGCACCCGCTCCCTTGGCGCAACAGTCCTGACGCGACCCGTCGTGGGGAGAGTCTACGCGCGCCGGGCGCAGGTCACTGCCGAACGGTGAGCACCACCCCACGATCGGGGGTGCGCGCCCGCTCCGCCGGGGTGAGCGCCGGGGTAGGCTCCCCGGCCACCAGGTCGTTCTCTGTCACCCCAAGCGCCCGCAGCGCCGCGATGGCCGCGTCACGCCTGCGGTTCGCCCTCGCCGCGTCGACCCCGGGACCGAGCCGCACCGAGAGCACCACGGGCGAGCCCGGCCCCCGCGCCACGGCCCGCACCGCGACGGCCACCTGCGCGAGGAGCGCCCGGTTCACCGGCAGCACCGCGTCGTTGGGCCCGAAGCGCACGGCCTCGTTCAAGACCACCGTCCCCCGCGCGTCGTCGCCCGCACGCTGCACCCTCGCGCGCACCACCGCCCCCGCGATGGGGGCCCCGGGCCTCGGCGGCGCCTCGGCGCAGCCGTCGTCGTCGCTCACCCCGTTGATGGTCTCGGCCTCGTTGGGGCAGCGGTCGCTCGCGTCGGGCACGCCGTCGTGGTCGGCGTCGGTGACCGGGCAGCCCATCTGCCACGGCTGGGGGCTGGCGCCCTGCGCCGCCGCGGGGCAGCGGTCGTCGGCGTCGGGCACGCCGTCGCCGTCTCCGTCGGGGGCGGGGCAACCACGGCGCGCGGGGTCGGGGTGGTCACCCTGGGCGGCCTCGGGGCAGGCGTCGGCGGCGTTGGCCACCCCGTCTCCGTCGAGGTCGTCGTTGGGGCAGCCGCGGCGCGCGGGGTCGGGGTGGTCGCCCTGCGCCTCGTCGGGGCAGGCGTCGTCGGTGTCGAGCACGCCGTCGCGGTCGTTGTCGGGGTCGGGGCAGCCGTCGTCGTCCTCGAAGCCGTCTTCGTCCTCGTTGACCGTGGGGCAGCGGTCTTCTTCGTCGGGGATGGGGTCGGAGTCGTTGTCCTCGGGGCAGCCGTCGTTGTCTTGATACCCGTCGAAGTCTTCGCGGAGCCCGGGGCAGTGGTCGACCTCGGGGTCGTCGCGCAGCCCGTCGCGGTCGTCGTCGATGAAGCGCGGAGCCCACTGGAGGCCCGCGATGGCGCGCACCGCGGCGTTGCCCGGCGCGTCGGTGAGCCCCCACGAGGCCCCGAGGGAGAGGGTGAACTCGCCGACGAAGGCCTGCACGCCGGCGCCCATCTCCAGGGGGGAGGTCACCGCGCGGGAGAGGGGGTAGCGCGCGTCGATGGCGCCCTGGAAGGTGAGGTAGGTGCCGCCGTAGGAGCCCGAGAAGATCCCCGCGCTGGCGAGCCGCGGGGAGATGGGCAGGAGGATCGCGACCAGGAGGGCCTCGAGCGGACGGCGGATCGCGAAGCCCCAGGTGATCTGGTCTCGCAGCGGGACGTCGTAGAGGCAGCCGGTCGGCGAGGCGTCGTTGCAGCCCGCGGACTGCGAGGGCCACGCGCCGTCGAGGCGGGCGCGGTAGCCCAGCGAGAGGGCGGCCATCACCAGCGAGAGTCGGTAGTCGAGCACGGCGAAGGCGTGCACGGTGGGCGCGCCCGCGGTGGCGAGGGTGCTGGGGTCTGAGACGGGCGCGGTGCCCGCGAGGTTGAGCGAGAGGCCCAACCCCTCGCGCTCGGCGCGCTGGCGTTGGGCGAAGTCTCCCGCGCGCACGCGGCCGTCGCGGCCCACGGGCGGGGGCGGGAGCTCTCGACGGGTCGACCAGCGGAGCACCAGCCTCGGGTCGCCGATGGCCGTGGACGAGGGCTCTCCCAGCCCCGTGCCGCCCACGTTCGTGGCCTGGTAGAGCAGCATCGGGACCTGCAAGCCCACCCCGATCCGCGAGCCGATGCCGACCTGGAAGTTCAGGGTGGTCCAGAGCTGGTCGCGGAGCAGGGCGGTGGTCTCTCCGTCGCGGGTGACGCGCAGGGGCTCGCGCACGTACTCGACGACGGCGCCGAGGTTCCAGCTCCCCGCGCCGGGGACTCGGGTGCCGCTGACGTAGGGCACCGCGTCGGGGTCGACGGAGAGCTCGGGCCGCCACGGGCCGCCCGACACCCTGAGCGCTGGGGTCTGCGCGAGAGCTGTCGCGGGGGCGAGGGCGAGGGCGATCGCGAGGCAGCGTGCGGCGCGTGACCGGCTCATCGGGGCGCGCGACGCTAACACA
Organism: Pseudomonadota bacterium; assembly: GCA_023428035.1. Classification (GTDB taxonomy): domain Bacteria; phylum Myxococcota_A; class Polyangia; order Polyangiales; genus JAEYZO01. Next base: position 3,408 of record JAEYZO010000337.1, read on the forward strand.
GGCCCCCGACGGGGCGCGTGGCCCTCGTTGACGCCCCCGGCCCGAGACGTCTACGACAGCGGCTCGCGATGGCCCCCGGCGGAGACGAATTCCAGAGCTCCGTGCCGCCCCCCCCCTCGGAGCTCGACCCGCTCTACCGGGTGACGGTGCGGCGCACCATCGAGTCTCACGGGAGCCGCGCGCTGGCCCTGGCCTCGTGGTTCGGCCGCGGGATCGAGCTCCTCTCCGACGCCCGGTGGCTGCGCTTCGCCGGGGGGGGCGCGCGGGAGTGCGTGCACCAGCTCCACCGCATCGGGAGGGTGTACGAGTCGCTCACGGCCGAGGCGCTCGAGCCCGTGGCGCACGCGAGGTTGATGGAGCGGCCGCGCGACCAGGCCCGCGGCACTGACGACTTCGCGGTGGCGTCGATGGTGCTGATACGGGGGTGGTTCGAGGTGCTGCGCGAGCACGACCGGTGCTCGTACCTGCCGTACCGCGAGGCGGTGGGGTCGATGGCGCACGAGGTGAACGCGCGGCTGGTGCTGGCGGAGCAGTTCCTGTCGGAGCGGGCGAGGGGCGCGAACCCCGAGGCGATGCGGGCGATGGTGATGCGCTGGGCGCCGCGGGCCGAGGCCGACCTCGGGCCGGGGACCTCCCCCGGCGTGGCCTACGCGATCTCGGTGGGCTTGAAGCGCAGGGACCCCGACGAGCTGCGGAGGGGCTTTCGAGCGGAGCTCTCCCGCGCGCTGCGAGATTGCGGGGTCGATGTGGACCTGAGCGAGGCGCCCGAGGCGTGGCCCGAGGGGGAGTGACGTGGCTGGAGGATCGATGAAGTCTTTGCGTGTAGCGGTGGCGCTGGCCCTCGCGGCGGGGTGTTCGAGCACGACCAACGGGACGAACCCTCCCCCCGCGGACGCCGGCGTCGCCGACGCGGGCGGAGACTCTGGCGCGAAGGACGCTGGGGAGGACTCCGGCCCGGAGGACGCGCCCCCCCCCGACACGGGGTGGTGGCGCCGAGCGGCATCGGCGAGCCCTGCGAGTCCGCGGAGAGCGGGTTCCCGCCCACCCAGGGGAGCTGCGCGGCGGGGCAGCTCTGCCTCGGGGCGCAGCTCGGCTTTCGCAACGGGTACTGCGTGTCGGTGTGCCAGGGCACGCGCTGCCCCGGCGACGCGACCTGCACGCGGCTGCAGGGCTTTCCGGTGTGCATGCGGACGTGCACGGCGAACGACCAGTGCCGCGCGAGCGACGGCTACGTCTGCACCGCGGCCGAGGGAGGCGCGGGGAGGGTGTGCAACCTCAACGACGCGCCCGAGGGGGCGCGCCCCGACGGGTCGGCGTGCTTCACCCGCGGGGGAGGCGCGCACCCGCTCCCGGCGATGCCGACGACGGTCTTCGGCGGGCGGAACCTCTCCGCGAGCGGCGAGCGGAGGGACAGCTTCCTCGAGGCCGAGGGCAACGTGGCGGTGCACCCGACCATGGGCCGCGTGGCGGTGTCGTACATCGGCGCGGGCACGGCCCCCGGCGGCGGGAGCCAGATCTTCATGGGGGTCACGTCGAGCGACGACGGGGTGACCTTCAGCACCTACGCCTCGGTGAACGACCCGACGCTCAACAGCACCAGCGACCCGGTGCTCGACTGGGGCACCGACGGCGTGCTCCGCATGACCTTCATCGGCCTCGCGCGGAACTCCTTCGGCCAGGTGCTGGGCTCCCGCGTGCGCGTCACCGAGAGCACCGACAACGGCCGCACCTGGGCTCCCGCGCGCGCGGTCGACCCGACGGGCTACTGCCCGCAGACGGGCAACGGCATCTGCGACAAGCCCTGGATCACCACGGGCCCCGGCGTCGAGGAGGGCTCCCGCTACGTGTACATCGGCTACCTCTCGCAGCGGGTGAGCGGGGGCTCGCAGGTGGCCGAGCTGGTCGCGCAGCGCTCGGAGGACGGCGGCATGACCTGGAGCGCCCCGAGCCGCCTGGCGCCGCTCGGGTTCTCGGGCACCGTGGCCCTCACCCACAACCTCGTGCAGATCGCGACGGGGGCGAACGGGCTCGTGGGCTTCACCTGGACGGCGCTCTCCGCGGGCAACGGCGCGAGCGGCCCCGCCGAGGGGACGGCGGTGCGCTTCGGCTCCCGCGACAACCGGGTGTTCTTCCGGCGGAGCCGCGACGGGCTGCGCTCCACCGAGACCTCGCGGGTGGTGTCTCGGCCCACCGACTCGCCGGTGTACATCCAGCCCCCGGTGGCCCTCGACGGCGCCGACACCGTGCACGTCGTCTACGTCACCGGCGACAGCTCCGGCGCGTGGGACCTCATCCTCGCGACGAGCGGCGACGGCGGTCAGACCTGGCAGCACCGGCAGGTGAACGACGAGCCCGAGCGCTGCGCGACGCACTGGCTCCCGGCGATGGTGGTCGACCCGACGACGCACGACGTCCACGTCGTGTGGCTCGACAACCGCTTCGGCGACGGGCAGGTGAGCTACGCCCGCTGCCCCGGCGACCCGACGATGCCCTGCGGCCGCAACGAGCTGGTGAGCAACGCGACCTTCAACTTCACCACCAGCCGCTCGCCGCAGATCTGGCACGGCGACTACATCGGCCTCGCCATCACCGCCTCGGGCGAGCTCTGGCCCGCCTGGAGCGACACCCGCACCGGCGCGCCGGCGATGTACCTCGCCCGCGGCTCCGCCCGCTGAGGGCTACTTCTTCAGCTTGCGCTTGAGCGCCTCGGCGGGGTCTTCGTCCGTAGGCGGGGGCGCGTCGGGGGGGGCCTTGCCCTCGACGTGGTGCGCCTCGGTGGCCGCGGGGCGCTGCGCGCCGAGCTTCTTCTTCAGCGCCGCGAGATCGTCTTCCTCCTCCGCGGGCGGTGCCGCGGACTCCTCCCGCGGGGGGCTCTCCTCCTCCGCGGGCGGGGCCTTGCGGGCGGGCTTCTTCGCGACCCTCTCGCGCAGCGCCGCGAGCTCGGCCTCGATCGGGTCCGCCGGGCGACGCACGACGTCGGTGTCGTCTTTCGCCGCGCTCTCCCCCTCCGCCGCGGGGGCGCCGGGGCCCTGCGCGGTCTCCTCGGTGGCGAAGGCCCGACGTCTCCCCCCGCGCATCCTCTCGATCTCGGCCCTGCACGCGGCGGCGGCGCGCTCGGCGTGCTTCACCATCTCCCGCGCGTCGCGGGTGAGCTCGGGCTCCCGCTGCTGGTCCGCGAGCTGCGCGCGTACGCGCCAGAGGCCCGCCTCGTCCTCGGCCTTGCGGAGCTGATCCTCCAGGTCGGCGATGGCCTCGAGCACCTCGGGGCCGACGTCCCTCTCGCCCTCGGGCAGCGCGTCGGGCGCCTCGAAGGTCGCCCCGCAGCGCGCGCACTGGAACACCCTCCCCCCCTTCTCCGTCGCGATGATCGGCACGCCGAGCACCGTGAGGTTCCTCACCCGCTCGCGCTCCACCATCCGGGTGGGACGTCCGCAGGCCGGGCAGCGGTCCTCCACCGCGCGGGGGCGGTCGACGTCCTCGACGTCCCAGCCCTCGTCCTCGGCGCGCTTCCACTCGATGGCCATCGCGACCTTGTTACCACTGGTCGCGCCTGGCCCGCAGCGCCGCGAAGACCTCCACCTCCCCTCCGCCCACCCCCAGCGCCGCCCGCAGGCCCTCGTCGCCGCACCGCAGGAAGGGGTTCACCGCCCGCTGCTCCGCCATCGTCCCCGGCACCGTGGGCTCTCCCCTCGCCCGCGCCGCCTTCGCCCTCGCCTCGGCCTCCGCGAGCGCCTCCCTCTCGGGCTCGATCGATCGCGCGAAGCCCAGGTTCCTCACGGTGTACTCGTGCCCGCACCACACCCGGGTCTCCCCCGGCAGCGCGCCCAGCACCGCGTTCAGCGAGCGGTGCATCGCCTCGGGCGTGCCCTCGAAGAGCCTCCCGCAGCCCGCGAGGAAGAGCGTGTCTCCCGTGAACGCTTCGCCCTCGCCCACCCAGGTCACGGCGCCCAGGGTGTGCCCCGGCACGTGCAGCGCGCGCAGGGTGATCCCCGCGACGGTCGCTTCACCCTCGTGCTCGACCCCGTGGGTCTGCCCCTCGATGCGCTCCCGCTCCGACGCGTGGGCCCACACGGGGAGCCCCTGCCTCGCCGCCGCGAGCGCCCCCACGCCGCCCACGTGGTCGTAGTGGTGGTGCGTGAGCAGCACCGCGTCGAGGGTGAGCCCGTGCTCCTTCAGCGCGGCCTCGACGGGCTCGGCCTCTGAGGGGTCGACCACCGCCGCGCGCGCGCTCCCCTCGCGGTGGATCAGGTACGCGTAGTTGTCCGACAGGCACGGGACGGCGATGACCTTCATGGCGGCGCCCATCATGGCGCGCCCCGCGCGCGGTGGTTACCCCTTCGCGCTCATGGCCGACACCGCGCCCAAGAGCACCACCCCCCGCAAGCCCCGCGGCACCCTCGCGCTCCTCGCCTCGCCGCGGGGCCTCTGGCGCTTCCTCACCGACAAGCACGCCCCGAAGGTGCCGCGGGTGATGGCGCTCCTCGCGGTGCTCTACGTGGTCTCGCCCTTCGATATCGTGCCCGAGGCGATGCTCCCCGTGGTGGGCTGGCTCGACGACATCGGCCTGAGCGCCGCGGCGCTCACGTGGCTGGCCTCGAAGGCCGCGCGCTACGAGCGCGACAACCCCGAGATCAAGGTG
>JAEYZO010000536.1 GCA_023428035.1 Pseudomonadota bacterium
GCTCGACGCCGTGCGGGCGCAGGTGGTCGCCCTCGCGGCCGAGGCCGACCCGATGGACGCTCGCTACCGCGACCGGGTGCGGGAGAGGCTCGCGAAGATCCTCGGCGGCGGGGCGGTGTCGGTCGACCCCGCGAGGCTCGAGCACGAGGTGGTGCTCGCGGTGGAGCGGGCGAGCGTGCACGAAGAGACGGCGCGGCTGGGCTCGCACGTCGCGCAGTGCGCCGCGCTCCTGGGCGAGGGGGGCGAGGCGGGGAGACGTCTCGATTTCCTCTTGCAGGAGATGTTGAGGGAGGCGAACACCCTCTGCGCGAAGGCCCCGGAGGCGGGGGTCACCTACGCCGCCGTGGCGCTCAAGGCGGAGCTGGAGCGGATGCGCGAGCAGGCGCAGAACGTGGAGTGAGCATCGATGACCGAGGCCTTCCTGCCGCTGATCGTGTCGTCGCCCTCGGGGGCGGGTAAGACCACGCTCCTCAAGCGCCTTCTCTCGCGGCACCCCGACATGGTGCAGAGCGTGTCGTGCACCACTCGCGCGCCGCGCGAGGGCGAGGTCGACGGCAGGGACTACTGCTTCATCGACGAGGTGAGCTTCAGCGACATGATCCGCCGCGACGCCTTCGCCGAGTGGGCGGAGGTCCACGGCCAGCGCTACGGCACCTCCCTCGAGCGCATCGAGGCCGCCCGGCGCACCCACGGCGGGATGGTCTTCGTCATCGACGTGCAGGGCGCGCGGCAGTTGAAGGCCCGCATCTCCGACGCCGTGGCGGTCTTCGTGCTCCCGCCCTCGCTGGCCGAGCTGGAGTCGCGGCTGCGGGGCAGGGGCTCCGAGAGCGACGAGAGCGTGGCGCGACGGATGCGCAACGCCGTGGGCGAGCTCTCGCACTACGCGGGCTTCGACTACGTGGTGGTGAACGACGACCTCGACGCGGCCTCGCGCGAGATGGAGGCCATCGTGCTCGCGGAGCGCTCCCGGCGCTGGCGCCGCGCGCGGCTGGTCGAGCAGGTGCTCCGCGGCGAGGCGGTGACGGTGGTCCGGTGAGGGGGGTGCTCGACGAGCTCCCGGGGGAGCGCGAGGGCGCGGGGGGCTAGCTGAAGTTCTCTCGGCGCTCGTCGCCGGTCGACTCGGCGGGCCGCGCCTCGGTGTCGGTCGTGTGGTTCTTGAACTGGAAGTACGCGATCGCCCCTTCGCCCAGGGCCTTGAGCGCGGCGCCGGTGACCACCGCCGAGAGCACGGGGCCGAGGTAGGGCACGATGCGCACGACCCGGGTGCTCTGCCCGAGCGCGAACTGGCTCGCGCCGAGCACGGCCGCGCTGATGGCCTGCTCGACGGGGTCGAGCTCGGCCTCGTAGGCGCTGCGGACGTCCTTGATGACCTTCACGCCCACGGCGGCGACCGCGGGGGCGGCGAAGCGGAAGGGCAGGAGCCCGAGCCCCGCGCCGATGAGGGCGGATTGATCGACCAGCCGGCGGGCGTTGTCCTTGCGTCCCATTCAGAACGGGGTAAGTCGCCGGGCCGTCGGGTGTCAACGACGCGGCGCCTACCCCCCCTCGCGCGCGTCGCGCAGCACCCGCATCCGACGCCGCTCGCCCTCGACCACGGGGATCATCGCCCGCTGCGCGTCGGGGTCGTCGAGGACGGCGACCTCGTCGAGCTCCACCGGGTCGGGCAGCGCCGACAGGAACCACTTCATCGCCTCGACGGGGCCCACGCCTCCCCCGCCTCGGCCCGGGAGCGCCGTGGCCATGGTGCGCAGCCGCAGCCCGTCGAGCACGCCCAGCACCCGCGCCACCAGCGCCGCCGCCCGCGCCTGGTCGAAGCCCTCGGACGGACCCGCGCCGAAGAGCAGCAGCTTCTCGAAGGGCAGCCGCGGCCGGCCCGGCACCAGGGTGACCTCGCCCTCGTCGCCGGTGATGTGGCCGCGCACGATCACCGACGAGAGCCGGCCGCAGAGCCTCCAGTCGCACAGGCCCGCGGCGCCGCGCAGGGGGCGCTCGTCGGAGAAGAGCGGGAGCACCAGCACCTCGTAGCGCAGGGCGTCGATGCGAGAGAGCTCGAGGGGCACCAGCCTCAGCTCCACGGCGGGACCTACGCCTTGGAGCGGTCGAGCCGGCCCTGCTGCGTCGCGAGGCGGTCGAGGATGCCGTTGACGAAGGCCGGGGAGTCTTCGCTCCCGAAGCGCTTGGCGAGCTCGACGGCCTCGTCGATGGCGACCTCGACGGGCACCTCGTCGCCGTGGAGGATCTCCCACGCGGCCACGCGGAGCACGTTGCGGTCGACCCGGGCCATGCGCTCGAGGCGCCAGTTCACGCTCGCGCCGCGGATGACCTCGTCGAGCGCGTCCCACCGCTCGACCACGCCGCCCACGATGGCGTCGCCGTAGGGGCGGCCCGGCGCGGGGCCCTCGAGGTGGAGCCAGTAGTCTCGCAGCGCGGCGGAGACCGCGTCGGGCGCGTGGCCCTTCGCGGCGTCGAGGGCGTAGAGCACCTGCAGCGCGGCCTCGCGGGCCTGCCGCCGCGGGCCCGGGTCAGCGCTTCGGGCTTTGCGGGGCTCGGCCATCGCTCAGTCTCTTTCGGAGGTTGGCCGTCTCGATGAGGCTCAGCGCGGCCTCCCAGCCCTTGTTGCCGGCCTTGGTGCCCGCGCGCTCGATGGCCTGCTCGATGGAGTCGGTGGTCAGCACCCCGAAGGACACCGGCACCCCGCTCGCGAGGCTCACCGTCGCGAGGCCCTTCGAGACCTCGCCGGCGACGTAGTCGAAGTGGGGGGTGCTCCCGCGGATCACCGCGCCGAGCGCCACCACGCCGTCGTACTCGCCGCGCTCGCAGAGGAGCTTGCACGCCAGGGGCAGCTCCCACGCGCCGGGCGCGCGCACGACGGTGACCTCGTCGGCGCCGTGGCGCCGGAGGCAGTCCATCGCGCCCTCGACGAGGCGGTCGACGATGAAGTGGTTGAAGCGGCTCGCGAGGATCGCCACGCGCAGCCCCGTGGCGACCAGGTCGCCCTCGATGACCGTCACGCGCAGGGAGTCAGTGCTCATCGGTGCGGCGCTACCTACAGCACCTCGCCCGCGACCGCCAGGGTCACCGTGGGCCCGCGTTCGCGTGCCAGATCGGTAGGCCCGTCGCGCCCACTCGCTGCCGTTCGCCGCGGCCGCGCCCTCTGGCTGGGGTTCGGCGCTGCCGCGGAGCGCAGCGACGCTGGTGGTGAAGGCCAGCGCGACGCGCCAGCCGTGATCAACGGTGAAGGCCAGCGCGGCGCGCCCGCGCCGCGGGGTACTCCATCGGATGTGTGGGTGAAGGCCGGCGAAACTCATGGGCCACCGACACACCCCATGTAGAACCCCGCGGCGCGGGAGCGCCGCGCTGGCTTCACCACCAGCGTCGCTGCGCTCCAAAGGACTCTCCGGAGAGTCCAAAGCCCGCCGCACGGCGGGCGCCTCTTGCGTAAGCGCCGGGGCGCGGCAGCGCGTAACCCCAGCGTAGAGGGCGCCACCGACTCTCCGAGACAACTTCTTCAGCCCCGGGGCCGCGCGATCTTCGCTGGTCTTCGCCCCGGGGATCTCTGTTACGGTCGCTCCCTCGGAAGGGAATTGATGATCCGCAGGCTGGCCCTCGCCCTCGTGACCGTGGCGTTGCTGGTGGGCGTGCACGTCGCGTCGCGCGCCCTCTTCGGCGAGTACGTCGTGCGCGTGCTCGCCATGTGCGGCGTCAACGTCATGCTCGCCGTCGCGCTCAACCTCGTGAACGGCACCACCGGGCAGTTCTCCATCGGCCACGCGGGCTTCATGGCCGTCGGCGCCTACGCCGGCGCCATCACCTCGCACTTCCTCGCGCCCGCCCTCGGCCCGGCGCTCGCGCCCCTGTGCCTGGTGATCTCCTGCCTCGTCGCCGTCGTCGCCGCGGGCGTCATGGGCGTGGTCGTGGGCGTGCCCTCGCTGCGCCTGCGCGGCGACTACCTCGCCATCGTCACCCTGGGCTTCGGCGAGATCATCC
>JAEYZO010000599.1 GCA_023428035.1 Pseudomonadota bacterium
CACACCGACCCCTTCGAGCACCTCGTCGAGGTGATCACACCGCTACCCCTACCGCGCCGCAGGGCCGCGTGACCGTGAAGCCGCCCCTGAACGGCTGAGCGGGGGTGGCGAACTTCGACGCGTAGCCTCTTGACGAGATGAGCGACTGGATCGAGAAGACAAAGCCGATAAATCCCTGACGCAGAACTACTTGTTTCTGACCGCATCAAGGAAGGTGCGCAACGAAGGGTAGATGTCCTCCTTGCGGCTGGCCGATCCGACGGCAGTTGTGGGCGAGGGAACGACTCGCACACGCCCGTCGGGGAGCACCTCAAACTGCACGTCCCCGAGGGTGAGGCGGAGGGGTCGGCGGCGCATCACGCGACCCCCGGCAGTTGCAGTTGTCCCGGCAGCACGGCCACGGTCGCCGTGCGTGTCGCGTTCGCCCTCGCAGGCGGCGGTGGCGGCATCGGGGGCAGCTCCAGGGGAGGCGCCTCGGGCGCGGCCAGCGCAGCCTCGACGAGCTCGGCGAGGGTCCACACATGGTCGGTGATCCCGGCCTGCATCGCGGGCGTCACGCGCAGGGTCATGTGGACCCGGCAGAGGTTGTAGTGCGCGACGTAGAGCGCGACGGCGTGGCCGAGGTTCGCGACGCACTTGGAGTAGGCGTTGGTGAGCCTCGTGAAGCGCCGCTGGCTCATACGGACGGTGAGGTTCTGCCGCTCGACCATCGACGTGGAGATGTTCTCCTCGTCGGGCGTCCCGGCGATGGTGCGCTTCACACTGCGCACGACGCGCCCGCGCGAGTAGCGCACGTCGTCGCGGCTCGCGCCCCCGGCCTCGTCGGCGCGATACGTCTTGAGGATCTGCGCGTACTGCACGCGCGTCCCGAAGGCATCCTCGATGGCCTCGATGTACGACTTGAAGCCGTCCGTCGTGATCTGCGGGGCGCCGAGCACTCGCGCGCGGAGGTCGCGCACGAACCTGTAGGTCGCCTCCGTCGTGCGCTTGCCGACGAGGTACGAGGGGATGAGCTTGGTCGTCGGGTCGAGCGCGACGAAGGTGTAGGCGTCGCCGAACTCGGGAGGGTCGCCGTCGCGAAGGTGGCCCTCCTTCTTGCCGACGAAGGCCCATACCTCGTCGACTTCGAGCAGGTCGCAGTGCAGCTCGCGCATCATCGCGTCGTGCAGCCGCGCGCAGCCCTTCCCCATGCGCACGAGCAGGTTGGTGATGGCCTGGCGGAACACGCCGGTCATCCGTTCGGTCGCGCGCAGGCTGTTGCCCTCGACGAGAGCAGACACCACCCGCACGCGCTCGCTCATCGGGAGCACGTTCATCGCGTCGTTGCCTTTCCCCGGCGGTCGACGCACGCTCGCCCCGTGTCCCACGACACCGTGACGCCGCGCAGGCCCTACCTGCCGGTGTTGCGGCCCCGCCCCCGGATGCCAGTCCGGGTGCGGGGCATTTATCTCTTCTACGGGGGCCTCAGAGCGCCGCTTCTCTCACTTCGGGAGGTGTGGACATTCTCTGGCAGCGGTCGGGTTGCGCGGGGGGCGCTGGCCTTTTCACACGCTGGGAATGGGGTTTGGTGGCCTTGCACCACGCTCCCCATCCGTCGCATCTACCCGTCGCGGCGACGGGGCTCCCCGTGCCTCACTCCCCCGGCGCGTCATCGCGGCGCTACTCGCTGGGCGCGTCGTCGCCCGGCGGCGCCTGTGGCCCGCGTGGGGGCCTCGCCAGCGGTGACGCGGGGCTGAACAGGTCGCGCACGTCGACGCCGAACCCGTCGACGAGGCGCGCGACGAGCGTGCCCGTGAAGTTCTCCCGACCCGCCTCGACGGTCTGGTAGACGAAGGTCGCCATCTCGCAGTGCTCGGCGGCCTCGGCCTGCGTCCACCCGCGCTCGGCGCGGAGGCGGCGCGTGTTGGCCGCGAGGCGCGCGATGAGGTCGAGGTAGGACGGGCGGGTGTAGAGCGCGGCGTTGCGCTTCGTGCGGGCTCCCATCGGGCGGCGCGACCGAAGCGCAGCCGGGCACTTGGAGGAACCATAGAACTATGGCAATCGTCCCTCCCGGCGTGGCACGGGGCCGCGCCGACGCATGGGAGCGGACGATGAGGAACGTGTGGGTGCTGGCGGTGTGCGTGTGCGCCGCCCTGGGCTGCGGGGACGACGTATCGAGCGTGCCGCGACTGAGCTGCTCGCAGCTCATGTGGTCGTGCGGGACCGACGACTACGGGACGAGCTGCGGCTCGTGCTCGTCGGGGCGGAGCTGCAACCTGGGGAGGTGTGAGAACTCGGCGTGCGCCTTGAGCCCCTACGCCTCGTGCGTGGTCGGCGCGGTCGACTGCTGCGGACCCACGCCAAGCGGGTCGCCGACGTTCTGCTCGACGATCAACGGCATCGCGTACTGCGCGCCGACCTGCACGACGGACGAATACTGCGACGCGCTCGCGTCGACCTCGGGGCGCTGGCGATGCGGCGTGCGCGGAGACGGTCTACAGGTGTGCGCGCCGCGCTGACCTCGGCCTCGTAGACGAGGCCGACCCTCGCCGACCCCCTCGGCGAGCTCGGTCGCCGACCCGCCTCCGCGGGAGCGTCGCGGCGGTCGAGCGACGCGCGGCGGCCTCCGGCCCCTCGGCGACGCCAGCCCCCTGTCGATTTTTCTGTGCCGCGCTGCGCCGCAGGATCGCGCAGCAAATCCAAATCACGCCACCCCGATGCGCCGCGCCGCGAACCAGACCACCTCAAGGCGAATCACGCCAGTACCCGGCGGTGAGTTGCCTTGACACTGAAAAGACCGCGACGATACCGTCCCGCCCGCGCTGCGGCGTGAACGGTGCGCGTGTTCTGCGCGGTCGCCGCGGTGCCCACGACAGGAGCTTGAGCCACGATGGCCGAGGAGAAGAAGAAGCCCGACCTCAAGGCGCGACTGAACAAGACCCAGATCGGTCAAGCGCCCCCCGCGGGCGCCGTCGCGCCCCCCACCGACCTCGGCTCCCCGGCCGCCATCCCAGCGCCCCCCTTCGGCAACGACGTCCCGCCGCCGCCGGTCGCAGCCGCCGCGGACCCGGTGGGCGACCTCGCGGTGCCCGAGTTCATCCGGCAGCAGATGGCCGAGCGGGCCGCCGCCGAGGCCCGAGCGGCTGCCGAGGCCCGAGCCGCCGCTGAGC
>JAEYZO010000623.1 GCA_023428035.1 Pseudomonadota bacterium
TGAGAGCGCCCCTCGACGCCTTCACCGTCCGCGGGCGGAGGGTCGACGCCGCGAGGCTCCTCCGCGCGATCATCGACGTCGACGGCGCTCGCCTCGAAGGAGACGCCCGCGCACTGCGCGTCCACGCTCCGGCCGCGCCTTCGATCGACGCGCTGAGCGCCCGCCGCGCCGAAGCCCTCGGGCTGCGCCTCGAGGCGCTCCCCGACGGCGCCCGCCTGACGCCCCTCGGGTAGTAGCCGGCGCTCAGTTCGCCGCGAGCGTCGCGGGCGGGCGGGGCCCCCGCGATGACCACGAGTGAGGCGCGGTCACCACACCGTTCGCCGAGGGCAGGAGCGAGAGCTCGTCGTAGCCGAGGGCCGCGCAGGCGGCGTCGAAGCGAGCCCCGGAGATCCTGACTGAGTCAACAAAGCTCCCGTCGGCGCGCTGCACCCTGAGCCGGCCGGCGCCTCGGCGCAGGCCCCCGAGGTCCTCGCCGTGCACGCGGCGCAGCTCCTTCGCCGGCACCCGGGCGACGGTCAGGCCCAGGTAGTTGGTGAGCCGCCACGCGCCGTCGGCCTCGACGTTCACGGTCGAGAAGGCCGTGAGGTAGGGCCACGCGAAGAGGGCCAGGAGCGCCGACGCCGTGGCGCTCCACCCCAGCAGCGACCATCGCAGACCCCGCGCTCGCGAGGGGAGCGCGTCGCGCAGGAGCGACCTCGCCGAGAGCAGGCCCAGCCCCGCCGCCGCCCCGCACAGCAAGAGCGTGGGGAGGTGCCACACGAAGCAGGTCCAGTCGCCCAGGGCCATCGAGCGCATGGCGTATCTCTACCGCCCGACCCCGCGCCGGAGCAAACCGCTCCGCCGCCGACGGATCACCGCCGGTGTGCAGGCGACGTGCCGTTGCCTTCCCAAAACGGAGTGACTATCGTCGCGCGACGCGGTTCAGGTCTGCGCGGCGGGCGTCGCCCGCGGGGGCGTTCTGCAATGTCGCAGATCGACCCGCGGCGCGGCGAGCGGCGCCCCACCGACACCCGCGCAGGAGACGCGATGCCCGAGCGCAAGCGAGGGGGGCAGCCCCCCGACGAGAACGACCTGAAGTTTGGCGACGAACTGCCGGTGCTGCCGATCCGCAACGCCGTGCTCTTCCCCGGGGCGGTGGCGCCCTTCGACGTGGGCCGCGAGAAGTCCGTCGCCCTGGTCGAAGACCTCGAGAACCTCTCCCAGCCGGTCATCGCGATCTTCGCCCAGCGCGACCCCAACGTCGACGACCCGGGCGAGGGCGACCTCTACACGGTCGGCGCGGCGGCGAGGGTGCTGAAGAGCCTCAAGCACTCCACGGGCAACTACTCCCTCATCCTCCAGGGGCTCACGCGCATCCGGCTCGACGGCGTCACCCAGTCGTCGCCGTACCTGCGCGCGAAAATCAGCCGCGTCGAAGAGAACCCGGTCACCGACGACGTCGAGGCCGAGGCCCTGGCGATGTCGCTGCGCGACGTGGCCAAGCAGGTCATCCAGCTCATGCCCGAGCTGCCGCGCGAGGCGCAGTCGCTGATCGACTCGATCCAGGAGCCGGGCTCCCTCGCCGACCTCGTGGCGGCCAACCTCGACGCGCCCGTCGAGGAGAAGGCCCAGCTCATGGCCACCGTCGACGTGAAGGAGCGCATCCGGCAGGTGCTCAAGCTCCTCACGCGGCAGCTCGAGATCCTGAAGATGCGCGAGCGCATCAACTCCCAGATCAAGGAGGAGATGGGCAAGAACCAGCGCGAGTACGTGCTGCGCCAGCAGCTCAAGGCCATCAAGGAAGAGCTCGGCGAGGACGAGGGCGACCAGGGCGACCTCGACGGGCTCGAGGAGCGCATCGCGAAGGCGAGCCTCCCCAACGAGGCCGAGCAGGTGGCCCGCAAGCAGCTCCGTCGGCTTCGGTCGATGCAGGTCGGCAGCGCGGAGTACACCGTCGTCCGCACCTACCTCGACTGGATCCTCGACCTGCCGTGGACGCAGACGACCCCTGACAACCTCGACATCGCGAAGGTGCGCCAGGTGCTCGACGAGGACCACTACGGCCTCGAGAAGGTCAAGAAGCGCATCCTCGAGTACCTGGCCGTCCGCAAGCTCAAGCAGGACAAGAAGGGCCCGATCCTCTGCCTGCTGGGCCCGCCCGGCGTGGGCAAGACCTCCCTCGGCCGCTCCATCGCGCGCGCGCTCGGCCGCAAGTTCGTTCGCGTCTCCCTGGGCGGCGTGCACGACGAGGCCGCGATCCGCGGGCACCGCCGCACCTACGTCGGCGCGCTCCCCGGGCAGGTCATCCAGGGGATGAAGAAGGCCGCGACGATCAACCCGGTGTTCATGCTCGACGAGGTCGACAAGATCGGCCACGACTTCCGCGGCGACCCCGCGGCGGCGCTGCTCGAGGTGCTCGACCCCGAGCAGAACAACACCTTCAGCGACCACTACCTCGAGATCCCCTACGACCTCTCGTCGGTGATGTTCGTCGCGACGGCCAACGTCGCCGACCCGATCCCGCCCCCGCTGCGCGACCGCATGGAGATCCTCGAGATCCCGGGCTACACGCGCAACGAGAAGAAGGCCATCGCGCGGCAGCACCTCCTCCCGAAGCAGCTCGACGAGCACGGGATCAAGGAGGCGCAGCTCGAGATCACCGACACGGCCATCGAGGAGATCATTGACCATTACACCCGCGAGGCTGGCGTTCGTAACCTCGAGCGGCAGGTGGCGAGCGTGATCCGCGGCGTGGCGGTGAAGATCGCCGAAGGCAACGCGGGGCCGTACAAGATCGACAACGCCGACGACATCCGGCCGTACCTCGGGCCCGCGAAGTTCACCTCAGAGGTGGCTGAGCGCACCGAGGAGACGGGGGTCGCGACGGGCCTCGCGTGGACGCCCGTGGGGGGAGAGATCCTCTTCATCGAGGCGACGCGGATGCCCGGCACGGGCAAGCTCCAGCTCACGGGCCAGCTCGGCGACGTGATGAAGGAGTCGGCCCAGGCGGCGCTGTCGTACGTGCGCGCTCGCAGCAAGGCCCTCGGTCTCCCCGAGGACTTCCTCGAGAAGAGCGACCTTCACATCCACATCCCCGCCGGCGCGATGCCCAAGGACGGGCCCTCGGCCGGCGTGACGATGTTCACGGCGCTGGTCTCGATGCTGAAGGGCGTGCGCATCCGGCACGACGTCGCGATGACCGGCGAGATCACCCTCCGCGGGCGCGTGCTCCCGGTGGGCGGCATCAAGGAGAAGGTGCTCGCGGCGCACCGCGCGGGCATCAAGCGCATCCTCCTGCCCGAGAGGAACAAGCCCGACCTCGAGGAGGTGCCCGAGGAGATCCGTCAGACCCTGGAGTTCGTCCCGGTGTCGAAGATGGACGAGGTGCTCGAGGCTGCCCTCGAGGAGTCGGTGGTGTCTCCCACCGCCGACGCGACGCAGCCCGCCGTGGGCAACACCAACTGACCCTCCCCGCCGCTCCGGTCCCGCCGCGTCGCTCGCTGAGAGGGCGCCGCGCGCGGGATTCGGGTACCCTCACGCCACCGTGACTGCCCTCGCGCGCTCCACCGCGGTCGCCCTCGTCGTGTGCGCGGCCTGCTCCAGCGGCGCGAAGGTCGACGCCGGCGCGGGGAGCGTCGACCCGAACGCCGCGGTGAACGGCGCGCGCCGTCGC
>JAEYZO010000761.1 GCA_023428035.1 Pseudomonadota bacterium
GCGCGCAGGAGGGCCCGGGTGGCCTCGGCGCGGTCTCCCGCGTCGAGGTAGAGGCGCACGGCGTCGTCGACCCTGCCGTCGGCCTCGGCGCGCTCCGCCGCGCTCGTCGATCGGAACACCCGAGACAGCCACGCCCACATGGAAGACCTTCGGCCGGACGTGTTAGAACCGCTCGCGGCGCGCGCTGCGCCGTCGAAGTCAGCGTTTGTACCACCAAAGAGGGCACTGATGTCGCAAGCGAATCGTCTGGGTGAGCTGCTGGTCCGCGAGAAGCGCATCTCCCTCGCGCAGCTCAAGCAGGCGCAGGACGAGCAGCGCCGCACCGGCCAGAACCTCACCTACGCCCTCGCGCGCCTCGGGTTCATCTCCGACAAGGAGATCACCAACTTCCTCGCGCAGGAGTACCGCGTCCCCTCGATCGACCTGACGGCGGTGGAGCTCGACCCCGAGCTCGGCTCGCTCCTCCCCCGCGAGATCTGCGAGCGGCACCGGGTGGTGCCCATCTCCCGCGCGGGCTCGTCGCTCATCGTCGCCATGAGCGACCCGACGAACCTCACGGCCATCGACGACATCCAGTTCCGCACGAAGTACAACGTCGAGCCCGTCGTCGCGAGCGAGAACGCGATCCTCCAGGCCCTCGACCGGCTCTTCCAGGTCGGGCCCGTCACCGACTCCCTCGAAGACATCCTCACGGGCCTCGACGTCGGCGACGAGATCGACTTCGACTCCGGCGAAGAGGACCAGGAGTCGGTCAACGACCTCGAGCGCGCGAGCGAAGACGCCCCCGTGGTGAAGCTCGTCAACGCCATCCTCCTCAACGCCATCAAGGTCCGCGCGAGCGACATCCACATCGAGCCCTACGAGAAGAAGCTCCGCGTGCGGTACCGCATCGACGGCGTGCTCCGCGAGGAGATGTCTCCGCCGATCAAGATGAAGAACGCCATCTCGTCGCGCGTGAAGATCATGTCGAACCTCGACATCGCCGAGCGGCGCCTCCCGCAAGACGGCCGCATCAAGCTCAAGCTCGGCGGCGGCAAGGAGATGGACTACCGCGTGTCCGTCCTCCCCACGATCTGGGGCGAGAAGATCTGCATGCGCCTGCTCGACAAGAGCAACCTGCAGCTCGACATGACCAAGCTGGGCTTCGAGAAGCTGGCCCTCGAGTGGTTCATGAAGGCCATCCACAACCCCTACGGGATGGTGCTCGTGACCGGCCCCACGGGCTCGGGCAAGACCACCACCCTGTACTCCGCCCTCTCGGAGCTCAACAAGGTCACCGAGAACATCAGCACCGCCGAAGACCCCGTGGAGTACAACCTCCCGGGCATCAACCAGGTGCAGATGCACGACGACATCGGGCTCAACTTCGCCGCGGGCCTGCGGTCCTTCCTCCGGCAAGACCCTGACATCATCATGGTGGGCGAGATCCGCGACTTCGAGACCGCCGAGATCGCGGTGAAGGCCGCGCTCACGGGCCACATGGTGCTCTCGACCCTGCACACCAACGACGCGCCGAGCACCGTGTCGCGCCTCCTGAACATGGGCATCGAGCCCTTCATGGTGACCGCCGCGACGACCCTGGTGCTCGCGCAGCGCCTCGCGCGCCGCGTGTGCGCCGAGTGCAAGACCGAGGTGAAGGCCACCGACGAGTCGATGGCCGAGATCGGCTTCAAGCCCGAGGAGATCCAGCAGGCGGGCGGCAGGCTCTTCAAGGGCGCCGGCTGCAAGACCTGCAACAACACGGGCTACAAGGGCCGCGTGGCGCTCTACGAGGTCATGCCCATGTGGGACGAGATCAAGGAGCTCGTGCTGCAGGGCGCCTCGGCGGCGGAGATCAAGACCATGGGCATCAAGTGCGGCCTCCGCACCCTGCGCATGTCGGGCATCTCGAAGTGCATCGAGGGCGTCACCACCACCGAAGAGATCATCCGGGTCACGGCCTCGGACCTCAACAAGTCGAACTGAGGCGTAGCGGGATGTCGTCTGCGGAGGCCGTCCAGCCGAACCTTCTCGAGCTGCTCAAGGTGATGGTCGAGCGCGGCGCGAGCGACCTGCACGTCACCGCGGGCGCGCCCCCGATGCTCCGCGTCGACGACCAGCTCGTGCCCCTGCGCCGGGGGGCCGTGCTCACCCCCGCCGACACCCAGCGGCTCTGCTACCAGATCCTCACCGAGGAGCAGCGCGCGCGCTTCGAGCGCACCTGCGAGCTCGACCTCTCGTTCGGGGTGAAGGGCCTCGCGCGCTTCAGGGCCAACGTGTTCATGCAGCGCGGGGCCGTCGCGGCGGCCTTCCGAGCGATCCCCTTCAAGATCCTGTCGCTCGAGGAGCTGGGCCTGCCGCCCGTGGTGGCCGAGCTCTCGTCGCGCCCCCGCGGGCTGGTGCTGGTCACCGGCCCCACCGGCGCGGGCAAGACCACCACGCTCGCGTCGATCGTCGACAAGATCAACACCGAGACCCGGCAGCACGTCATCACGATCGAAGACCCGATCGAGTACATGCACGCCAACAAGAACTGCGTGGTGAACCAGCGCGAGATCGGCAGCGACACGGCCACCTTCAAAGAGGCCCTGCGCTACGTGCTCCGGCAGGACCCCGACGTGGTGCTCATCGGCGAGCTCCGCGACCAGGAGACCATCGAGGCCGCGCTCACCGTCGCCGAGACGGGCCACCTGGTCTTCGCGACGCTGCACACCAGCAGCGCGTGGCAGGCCGTCAACCGGATCATCGACACCTTCCCCTCGCACCAGCAGTCGCAGGTGCGCGTGCAGCTCTCGTTCGTGCTGCAGGGGGTCATCACCCAGCTGCTCCTGCCCCGCGCGGGGGTGCCAGGCCGCGTCGCCGCCGTCGAGGTGCTCCTGCCCAACCCGGGCATCCGCACGCTCATCCGCGAAGACAAGATGCACCAGGTCTACTCGCTCATGCAGGTGGGCCAGTCGAACACCGGGATGCAGACCATGAACCAGTCGCTCGCCTCGCTCGTGGCGCGGCGCCTGGTCTCCACCGACGAGGCCGCGTCGCGCTCGAGCGACCCGGCCGAGCTGCACCAGCTCATCGAGGCCGCGAGGGCGCCGACCCGGGGCTCGACGCGCGACGCGTAGCGCCCCTTCTACGACATCGCCCCACGCCTATGAGTCTTTGACCCCGCGGCGCGGGCCTGCGTACCATCGTGGGCGATGGCGCAGTTCCAGTACGAGGCCAAGACGCGCACCGGGGAGCTGCGCACGGGAGTACTCGAGGCCGACGACGAGGCCGCGGCCGGGGTGAAGCTGCGCGCGCAGCAGCTCACGCCCGTCAAGGTGAAGAAGAAGGGCTTCTCGCTCCCCTGGGGCGGCGGCAGCGTCTCCACGAAAGACCTCGTGGTGTTCACCCGTCAGTTCTCGACGATGATCGACGCGGGCCTGCCGCTGGTGCAGTGCCTCGAGATCCTCTCGTCGCAGAACGAGAACCCCGCCTTCGCGCGCATCCTCCGCGCGGTGAAGCTCGACGTCGAGGGCGGCATGACCTTCAGCGACTCGCTGGCGAAGCACCCGGCGGTCTTCGACGTGCTGTTCTGCAACCTGGTCAAGGCCGGAGAGATCGGCGGCATCCTCGACACGATCATGCAGCGCCTCGCTGCGTACATCGAGAAGAACGCCAAGCTCGTGCGGCAGGTGAAGTCCGCGATGACCTACCCGATCGGCGTGCTCTGCATCGCCGTGCTGGTCATCGGGATCATGATGGTCTTCGTCATCCCGACCTTCGAGAACATGTTCAAGGAGTTCGGCGGTCAGCTCCCCGAGCTGACGCAGATGGTGATCAACCTCTCGCACTTCTTCGTCAACAACCTCTTCATCATCATCGGGTCCATCGTCGCGTTCGTGATGGGCATCCGATACTGGCTTCGCACCCCCAAGGGGCGGCAGACCTTCGACCGGGTGCTGCTGCAGTTCCCGGTGATCGGGCCCACCATGCGCAAGATCGCCGTCGCGCGCTTCACCCGCACGCTGGGCACCCTGCTCGCCTCGGGCGTGCCCATCCTCGACGCGCTCGAGATCGTGGCGAAGAGCTCGGGCAACTGGGTGATCGAGCAGGGGCTCATGGCCGCCCGCGCCAAGATCGCCGAGGGCAAGAACATGGCCGAGCCCCTCGCCGAGGCCAACGTGTTTCCGTCGATGGTGGTGCAGATGATCGCGGTGGGCGAGCAGACCGGCGCGCTCGACACGATGCTCAACAAGATCGCCGACTTCTACGAGGAGGAGGTCGACGTCGCCGTGGCCGCGATGACCTCGCTGCTCGAGCCGATCATGATGGTGTTCATCGGCGGGTCGGTCGGCACGATGATCATCGCGATGTACCTGCCGATCTTCACACTCGCCGGCAACGTGAAGGCAGGCTGAGGTCCCGCTGCGGGTGGCGGTGCCCGGCCGGTCGATCCTGCCCGAGCCGCAGGCGCTCCTCGGGAACACCGAGGGGCAGATCCGGCAGCGCTTTCAGGCGCTGACCGCGGCCCGGGTGATGGTCTGCACGGTGATCTTCGGGGGCACCATCGCGGTGTTCCTCGCCGAGGGTCACAACTTCGACGCGCCCACGCCGCAGCTCCTGCTGCGGGTGATCATCGCGATCTACACGCTCTCGCTGGTGTACGCGCTGCAGATCCGCCGCGCGCCGCGCGCGAGGCTCATCGCCCTCACCCGCTTCTCGATCGCGATGGACCTCGTCGCGTGGACGGCCCTCGCCTTCGCGACGGGCGGCGCGGCCTCGCCGCTCTCGACCCTCTTCGGCCTCACCACCCTCACCGCCGCGCTCGTCCTCGGCGGCAACGGCACCCTCTGGACCGCCGTGAGCGCCCTCGGCTGCTACGGGATCATGGCCCTGCTGCTCGCGCTCGGCGTGGTGCAGCCCCCGCCCGACCAGCTCAACACCGCCAACGCGATCGAGACCACCTACCAGATGCTCGTCACGCTCACGAGCATCGCGAGCATCACCGCGATCGGCGGCGCCCTCGCCGACCGGCTCGTGGTCACCGGCGGGGCGCTCCTGCGCGTCGAGCAGAGCCGCGCGAACCTCCTCTCGCTCTACGAAGACGTGCTTCGGTCGATCCCGCAGGCGCTCATCACCTTCGACGCCGAGGGGGCCATCGACGGCGCCAACCCCTTCGCCGCGCTCTTCCTCGACCTCGAGCCGTCGCAGATCCTCCGCAGGCCCGTGGGCGAGGTGCTGCCCTTCCTCCCGCCCGCCGCGGTCGAGGGCTCCGCCGGCAGCGCCAGCGGAGACGCGAGGCTGAAGACCGACTGGCGAGAGATCCCCGTCGCGTGGCACGTCGCGCCCCTCTATGACCGCAACGGCGCGCGGCGCGGCGGCATCGTCGTCGTCGACGACCGCTCCCAGGAAGAGGCCCTCCGCGGCGCCGTCGAGAGCGCCGAGCGCTTCGCCGTCCTGGGCCGCCTCGCCGCGGGGCTCGCCCACGAGATCCGCAACCCCCTCTCCGCCATCTCGGGCTGCGTCGAGCTGGTGCGCGAGACCGCGCGCCTCGACGACGAGGAGGTCGGCCTCCTCACCACGGCCACCCGCGACGTCGCGCGGCTCAACGACCTGGTCACCGACATGCTCCAGTTCGCGCGGCCCCGGCCCCCCGAGCGCTCGACCACCGACCTCGTCGCCGTCGCCCGCGAGGTGCTGGGCCTCGCGCGCACCTCGGGCGGCCCGGAGT
>JAEYZO010000772.1 GCA_023428035.1 Pseudomonadota bacterium
GCCCCCGCCCGCGCGGAGGTCGACCCAGCGCTCGTCGGGCCACGCTTCGTCGCGGTACACGCCTCGGAGCGCCGCGCGCGCGTCGGGCGAGAGCTCGGGGGTCACCGCCGGGGCTCCGCGCGGGAGAGGGCCTGCTCGCACGCGGCGAGGAGCGCCGAGGGGCTCACGGGCTTGCCCAGGAGCGCCGAGACCTTGCCGCGGATGTCGGAGTCTTCGATCTCGGCGAGGGGCGTCGCGGTGGCCATCACCACGCGGCGCGCGAGGGCGGGGCGCTCGGCGCGGAGCCACTCGATGAGGGCGAGGCCGCTGACCTCGGGCATCTCGAGGTCGGTGAGCACCACGTCGGCGCGGGAGCCCGAGCGGAGCAGGTCGATGGCCTCCTGCCCGTCGGTGGCCAGGAGGACGTCGTAGTCGTCGCGGAGCACGCGGGCGTAGGCGCGGAGCACGCGCTCGTCGTCGTCGACCACGAGCACCGAGCGGCGGCGCTGGGCGTTGGCCGCAGGCCGCCAGGAGGGCAGCGGGGCGGCGGGCTCGAAGGGGGCGTCGTCGGGCGCGGCGGGGAGGTAGATCATGAAGGTCGCGCCTTCGCCGTAGGTCGACTGGACGAGGAGCTGCCCGCCCATGCGGCGCACGAGGTCGCTCGAGAGCGCGAGGCCCAGGCCCGTGCCCTCGCCGGGCTTCTTGGTGGTGAAGAAGGGGTCGAAGACGCGTTCGAGGTGCTCCGGCGGGATGCCGGGGCCGGTGTCGCGCACGGCGATGATGACGCCCTCGTCGTCGGCGCGGGTGGAGACCTGCACGCGGTGCACGGGGCGCTCGACCTCGGCGATGGCCTGCGCGGCGTTCACGAGCACGTTGGTGAGCACCTGCGCGAGGCGCGAGCGGGGGACGAAGACCTGCGGGAGCTCGGCGGAGAAGTCGCGCTCGACGTGGCCGCGGGTGGTGACGCGGGAGCCCGCGAGGCGGAGCACCTGGTTGATGATCTCGTGCACGTCGACGCGCTGGGGCTTCTCGAGCTCGTCGACGCGGGTGAAGACGTGCAGGTCGCGCACGATCGACGAGATGGTCTCGGTGGCGCGGCCCATGTCGTCGAGCACGCGGTTGACCTCGGGCATCACGCGGGTCACCTCGGCGCGGGCGAGGAGGGCGTCGAGGCGCGCGCGGTACTCGGGCCCGCCGGGGGCGGCGCCCTCGAGCTCGGAGAGGGGGGCGAGACGTCGGCGCATCACCTCGATGAGGAGCGTGAGCGCCGCGCAGGGGTTGTTGATCTCGTGGGCGACGCCGGCGACGAGGGCGCCGAGGGAGCGGAGCTTCTCGGCGTGGGCGGCGCTGCCGAAGAGGCGCTCGCTACGGAGCCGCGCGTCGGCGCGGGCGATGGCGAGGCGCGCGGCGCGGCGGAGGTCAGAGCCGCGCAGGTCGACGGTGACGAGCACCTCGTCGGCGCCGGACTCGATGGCGGCGAGGGCGTCGTCGTCGTCGGCGCAGACGTAGAGCAGGGCGACGTAGCGGTCGCTGGTGCGCACGGCGGGGATGTCGTCTCGGGTGTTGCCCGAGATGCGGCGCACGGTCACGGGGCGGTCGAGCGCGGCGGTGACCTCTTGAGCGAGCTTCTCTCGCGGCGCCTGGGCGTGGTCGGGACCGAGGAGCACGACCACGGACGACGACGTGGGGCGCGTGTCCACGCCGGCCAGTATCGCACACGCTCGCGCGCGGAGAGGACCAACGCTCACCAGCGGAACGAGAGCACGCCGTTGTACGCGTCCTCGAGGCGCACCTCGATCTGGGGCTCGACCCCGCAGGCCTCGAAGCCCCCGCGGGCGGCGCCCGCGAGCGCGCTGCCGATCCAGACGTACTCGTCCTCGTGGCGCACCTCGACGTGGCGCGGCTCCTCGACGGTGATGACCCAGCGGCCGTAGTTGGTGATCGTGCGCTTCGACTGCACCGCCTGGTGGAGCTGCCGCACCGGGTCGTGGGAGATCAGCCGCAGGAGCCCTCGCCCGAGGAGGCTCTCGCCGAAGTACTTCGAGTTGCCGCGCAGGAGCTCGTGCATGCCCTCGTGCACCGACGCGGGCGACGTGACGAGCGAGCCGGCGAAGGCGATCCACACGAGGTAGTCGGCCAGGGGGTAGAGCGTGAAGGTCGCGCGCCGCGCCTCGCCCACGACGTCGGTGAAGGCCCCGCTCAGGCCGCGTCGGGCCAGCTCGTCGACCACCGAGCGGAAGTACACGCCGCGCACCTCGGTCCCCTCGGGCACGGCGGAGAGCCGCACCGCGAGGTCGCAGTGTGCATCGAGCCGCTCGATGACTCGATCCCGATACCGCACGGCGCGACCGTACCAGAAGCCCCGAAAATTCGGGAAGGTAGCACGCTGTACCGACGTGTAAACCCATGTAGGGAAATACCCCAACTGCCCTTGCATGTAGGGTGATCCTCGATACGTTCCGCGGCGCCCGAGGATTTCCTGCTTCGGCGGGACCACGGGTGATCGGGGCGAGGTCGTCGCGAAGACGGAGCCTCGTGTGCGGCGCGTCGCCGCGCCCCCGGATGGTCCGTCGAGACTCTCAGTCCCCCAATCACTCTGAGCGCGAAGCGCGCGGCCGGGCGCTGGTCCGTCCGAGCGTTCGCGCACGCCAGAAAGGCCTCTCCGATGATCACCTCCCCTGTCTCTCGCGTTGACATGATCCGCCCAGCCCCGATGCCCCGCTCCGAGCCTGCCGAGGGCAACGACTCGGGCCGCGCTTCGTACATCCGCGAGCTCGCCCCACGCCCACCCGCGACGGCGGGTCGACGCGTGGTCGAGGCCCTCCTCGCGGCGGGGGTCGACACCTTCTTCGGCGTGCCGGGCGGGCCGATCTCTCCGCTCTTCGAGGCCGTGCTCTCGACCGAGGGCGCGACGCTCATCGAGTCGCGGCACGAGAGCACCGCCGCCTTCTCGGCCATGGGCTTCTACCGCGCGACGGGCCGCGTGCCCGCGGTGCTGGTCACCGCCGGCCCCGGGGCCACCAACGCGGTGACCGGCGTGGCCGCGGCCTTCAGC
>JAEYZO010000777.1 GCA_023428035.1 Pseudomonadota bacterium
GGGCGCGTCGCAGCGGTCGACCCGCGGTTGGGGCCGACGCGCACGGCGCCGGCGGGGGCGCTCTCGGCGGGGGAGAGCGTGACGATCGAGCGGCGCGCGGGGGTGAGGTAGGTCGACGCGACGCGGGTGACCGACTCCGCGGTGACGCGGCCGAGCGCGGCGTGGTGGCGGGCGTAGGCGTCGACCTCGCCCGTGAGGGCCATGAAGCGCGCGATGACCTGAGCGGCCTGCGCGGGGGTCTGCGCGTCCATCGCCATCGAGTAGCGCGCGTTCGAGACGACGCGCGAGACCTCGTCGGGCGCGAGCCGCCCCGAGGCGACGCGGGTGATCTCGGCGGTGACGGCCTGCTCGACCTCCTCGAAGGTGGTGCCGTTGGCGAGCGTGGCCTCGACGACGAAGAGCCCCGGGTCGCGGTGGATGTCTCCGCGCCAGCTCTCCAAGCGCAGGAGCTTCGAGCGCTGCACCACGAGCGACTGGTAGAGCTGCGACGACTCGCTGAACGAGAGCGCGTGCAGCACCTCGAGCGAGGCCGCGTCGTCGTCGGCGAGCGAGAACGCGGGGATCCGGTACGCGATCAGCGCGCGCGGCGGCGACGCCCCCTCCCACGCGAGGGCGCGCGAGCGGGGAGCCGTCTGCGCGGGCTCGGCGGGGATGCGAGGGGTGTCTCGGCGGCCGGTCCAGCCGGCGTAGTGCTGCCGCGCGAGGCCCATGACGCGGTCGCGGGTGACGTCTCCGGCGACGATGAGCGTGCAGTTGTCGGGGGTGTAGTACCGCTGGAAGAAGCGCTGCGCGTAGGTGTAGTAGCCGGGCATCGCCTGGATGTCGCGCAGGTACCCGATGGTGGTGTGCCCGTAGGTGTGGCGGGTGAAGGCGAGCTCGCTCAGCGACTCCCACATGGTCTGGAGCGGCGACGCGGCGTTCTTGTTGTACTCGCCGAGCACCGCGCGGGTCTCGGTCTGAAAGGCCTGCTCGGTGAACTCGAGGTGCGCGAAGCGGTCGGCCTCGATGGGCGCGAGCGCGTCGAGGGAGCGCGCGGGGATGGTCACCGTGTAGAGGGTGTAGTCCTCGGTGGTGTAGGCGTTGTTGTCGGCGCCGAGGCGCTGCATCGCGTGCTCGTAGTCGTGCGCGCTCATGGTGCGCGTGCCCCGGAACATCATGTGCTCGAAGAGGTGCGCGAAGCCCGAGTGCCCGCGCTCGACCGCGTCGCGCGCCCCGGTGCGAACCAGGGTGAAGTAGGCCACGATGCCCGGCGTCGCGAGGGGCAGGGTCACCACGCCGAGGCCGTTCTCGAGGCGGTCGAAGGTGGGCGCCGTGGGGAGCACCCGCGCGGTCTCGGCGGAGGTCTGCGCGCGCGCGGCGCCCGACGCGAGGAGCGCGGCGAGCGAGAGGCAGAGGGCGGTGGGGGGTCTCACGGCGCGGGAGGATCACCCACCCGCGCGGCGAGGGGAAGCGTCAGCGCAGGCGGCTCTCGGCGCCCGCGAGCTGCGGAAAGCGCCAGAGGTTGTCGGCGAGCGCGACGCCGGAGCGGTTGATGACGAGGTTCTGCCAGGTGTCGACGTCCTGGCCGTCGGAGGTGCGCATCTGGGCCTGGTTCTGCGCGAACTGGCGGTGCAGGTAGTCGGCGAGCTCCCCCGCGCGCACGGCGCCGTCGCGGTTGGTGTCGGCCTCGCTCACCCCGCGGCGAAGGAAGTACGAGAGGTACCCGCCGGCCTGGTAGCGCTGCGCGACCTGCGAGAGCACGTCCTCCTCGGAGCTGTACATCCCGTAGCGGTTCGGCGCCGAAGCGAAGGCCCGCTGGAAGCCCCCCGAGTAGCACGAGTCGAGCGCGAGCATGTTCACGTCGGCGCGCAGGCCGTTGAACATCTGCGCCATCTGCGTGCCGGTGATCTCCCCGTCGCGCAGCACGATGGTCTCGACGAAGCCGTCGGGGTCGTTCACCCGGTCCGTCGACGCGCGGCGGTTGCCGTGCCCCGAGTGGAAGAACATGAACACGTCCTCGGGCCCCACGCGCGCCGCCATCTGCTGAAAGGCCTGCTGCACCCTCTCGGTGGTGGCCTCGGCGTCGGTGAGCACGACGAAGTTACCCGCGCCCCCGAGGCGGGCGTTGATGTACGCCTGCGCGAGCTGCCGCGCGTCGTCGGCGCAGCCGAAGAGGTTCCCTCGCCCGCCGTAGTCGGTGATGCCGACGAAGACGCCGTACATGTTCCCCGCGGCGCGACGGCCCGCCACGTTGCCCGAGGGCGCCGCGCCGGGGGCCCCCGTGGGCCTCGCGGAGTTGGTCATCGAGAGCGTGAAGGGCCCCGTCGCGCCCACGCGGTACGACGACACCTCGACGCGGTACGCGCCCGCCGCGGGGAGGGTCACCTGCAGCGCGCTGTTGGTGTCTTGCGGGTTGATGTCGTCGTTCGACCAGCGCTGACCGTTGGGGGCGATGAGCGCGAGGGTGGTGTCGAAGCTGCGCGACTCCAGGCGCAGGCTCACGAGGTCGCCGCGTCGCCCGTCGAGGCGGTACGCGCGCACGTAGCGGCCGCCCGACGAAGGGTCACCGGGGGAGAGGTACTCGTTCACCGGCGCGCCCGCGGTGAGCGTTCCCCCCTGCCCCGTCTGCGGGCCGGGCTGCGGGCCGGGCCCGTTCACCACCACGAGGCCGTCGCCCGGAGCGCCGCCCTGCGCCTGCAGCGTGTAGGCGCCGGTCATGTTGGGGCCGTAGGAGGTCGCCACCAGCGAGTACGCGCCGTCGACCGCCGCGGTGAAGTCGAGGCGCGAGTTCAGGTCTCCGTTGCCGATGTCGTCGTTCTCCATGGGCTCGCCCGCGGGGGGCTCGACCCGGAGCAGGGTGTCGAAGGCCGCGCTCTGGAGCGTCACCGCCACGCGCTGACCGCGGCGGAGGTTGACCGTGTGCGATCGGAAGAACCTCCCCTCGGGGTCGCGCTGCGCGCTCTGGTCGAGGGTGCCCTGGAAGGTCTGCGCGGTGGCGTCGCCCGCGGGCTGCGGCGAGGGCTGCGAGGGGAGCGTCGGCGGAGCGGTAGGCTGCGGCGCCGAGGGCTCTCCCATGGGGGTGAGGGTCACGCCCTGCCCGGTCGGTGAGGGCGAGGGAGAGGGCCGCGCGGGGTTCTGGTAGGGGCCGTCGGTGGGCGGGCCCATCGGGGTGAGGGTCACCAGCGGCGCGCCGTTGCCCGTGGGCACCGCGGGAGGCTGCGCGGGCCCGGCAGGGATCGGCCGGATCGACACGCCCTGCCCCGGCGGCTCGACGGGGATCACCGTGCCGGGGGGGTAGGGGTTCTGCGGCGCTCCCGTCGGGTACCACTCGGGCCGCACTTGGAAGCGGTCGTCGCCGGGCTTCGAGGGCGGGGGCTTGTGTCGCCCCTCGACGACGGTGCCGGTGGTCGCGCCCTGGGAGCCTCGCGGCCTGCCGTCGGGGCCGAGGGCGTTGGGCCCGGGCGTGACCGAGGGGCTCGACGCGGGCGCGCGGCGAGGCTCGTCACGGAAGAGCCGGTCGCAGGCCGAAGAGGTGAGCAGCAGTGCGACGCTGAGGCGGACGTAGGTGCGGTGCTTCATCAGGCGCTGACCTCCGGGTGGGGATCATACGCCCGCGCGGTGACGCTCAGCGCGGCGAGAGCTGAGAGAGCCACTGCGAGAGCTCACCCACGATCACCCGAGGCGCGGCGCGCAGCGCGGCGAGGTCGCGCGAGCCCGTCAGGAGCATCAGCGCGCGCAGCTCGCGCTCGACGCCGTCGAGGAAGCGCTCGACGCCCTCGCGCCCTCCCTCGCGGTGCGCCTTGAGCACCGGCCTCGCGACGCCGCAGGCCGTCGCCCCGAGCGCGATCGCCCTCGCGACGTCGCGCCCGGTGAAGATCCCCCCCGTCGCGATCACGGTCTCGAAGCCCGCGGCGCGGGTGAGCGCGACGC
>JAEYZO010000724.1 GCA_023428035.1 Pseudomonadota bacterium
GTGGTCACGCCGCGTGTCCTAACGCGCTCTCAACGCGCCGCTTCGCGACGCCGCTTCCTCGTCGCGCGCGCCGCCGTCACCCCCAGCGCCCCCCACCCGCTCGACGCCCTCGCCGCCCCCGCGCGGCACCCGCAGCCCTCCTGCCGCGCCGCGGGGGGCGCCCCCGCGTCGATCCCAGCGTCCACGCTCCCCGCGTCGGTCACCACCGTCGCGTCTTCGACCGCGCCCGCGTCGTCGACCATCACCACGGTGCCCGTGCCCGCGTCGCGGTTGGGCGGTCGCGGGTTCGACACCGGGGGCTCCGTCAGGGTCGGGGTGGGCGTCGGGAGCGCGGGGCAGTCGCTCAAGCGATCGGGCGCGCAGCGCGTGTGGAACGCGATGGTGTTGGCCCGACCCGTGAGCGAGCCCTCTAGCGTGCGGAGCTCGGCCGACAGCTCGACCGTGTACTCGGTGTCGTAGGCGAGGTCGGCCTCGGGGCGGATCATCAGGGTGTTCCCGTGGTCGCCGTAGCGAGAGACACGGGCGCTCACGGGCTGACCGTCGGGCCCGAGCACGCGCACGGTGCTCGCGCTCACGGTGGAGTCGTCGAGGCCCCAGGGCGTCGTGACCACGATGCGCGACTCGATGTCGGTGTGGTCGACGGGGAAGTTCACCTGCCCCGGCGCGGGCCAGGAGTAGAGCGGCGGAGCGCCGTAGGGCGCGTCGGCGTGCAGGCGCCGCCACAGGAAGCGCCAGTAGTCCGCGGTGGTCGAGACGAGGTGGGGGTAGCTGCCGGGGGTGTTCGCGTCCCAGTAGTGCGACGCGGCCCAGGGCATCGCGCGCCAGCGCGCGGTGTAGAGCGTGTAGCCGAAGCGCGTGAGGAAGCGCGTTCCCGCGGCGGTGAGCGAGCCCGCCTCGGTGAGGATCGCGGGGGTCACCGCGGGGCCCCCCACCGCAGCGTGGATGCCCGGGAGCTCGTTCACCCAGAACACCCCGTCGGCCTCGCTCTGTACCCCGTGCTCGACCACGAGCCAGGTGTCAGAGCCGATGTCGAGGTCGTCGATGGAGCGGTCGTACTGCCGCGCGCGCTCGCCGAAGTACTGGTCGAAGGTCTGGTCGGTCATCGAGTGCGCCGCGCAGCCCATGAGGAAGGCCACGTGACGTCGCGCGTCGGGGCTCGCGTAGCCCTCCGCCTGCCAGCGCGTACGGATCCACTGGAGGTAGGGCTCGACCCAGCTCTCCCAGTGGGCCCACTCGCCGTAGTCGTGGCGCACGGCGTAGCCCGAGTCGGGGTAGAACGCGCCGTTCTGGATCACACCCCGCAGCGACGGGTCGGCCACGATGTCACGCAGGGGCCCCGGCTCGACGCGGTCGATGCACTGCTCGGCCACCCAGATGTGCGTGACCATGCTGTTGGCCCGGGCCTCGGCGCCCAGCGCGCACACGGCCAGGGCGAGGGCGATCGACGCGCGCTTCATCGGGCGCGCATCGTCGCATGATCCCGCGGGTGGCGGCGCCCGTGAGCTTTGCGTAGCGTGCGAGGCACCGTGGACGACGCACCCGACGACAAGCCCGCGGCGCGCTTCGGCCGCGCCTTCCTCGATGGACTCTCGGTCGCGGGCGGGGCCTTCACCCGCGGCGCGAGGGCGGTAGGGGGCGCCGTCGCCGCGGGCTACCGCGCCGTGGACCCCGACGTGCGACGTCACGTCGCGCAGCTCCCGCTGGTGGGGCTGAGCGCGGTGGTGCCCCGCGACGAGGTGATCGACGCGCTCCCCGACGACGGCCACCCACCGCTCTTGTTCGTGCACGGCCTCGGGGGCCACCGCGGGAACTTCACCCCGATGCGAACGGCCTTCGAGCTGATGGGCCGCTCTCGCAGCTACGGCCTCTCGCTCTCCGACGGCCTCGACCTCGACGCGCTCGGCGAGAGGCTCCGCGCAGACATCCGGCGGGTGATCGCGGTGAACGGCCTCCCTGACGAGGCGAAGGTCGACGTGGTGGCGCACAGCATGGGCGGCGTGGTGACCCGCGTCGCGCTCGAAGACCCCGAGACGGCCGCGAGGGTACGCACCGTGGTCACCCTGGGGACGCCGCACCGGGGCACCTACGCCGCCCGCTACGCCGACACGCTGCGCGCGCGGGCGCTGCGGCCGAGGTCCGAGCTGATGACCCGCCTCGCGGCGCAGGAGCCCTGGGTCGGACCGCCCACCATGCCCCGGCTCGTGTGCTTCTGGAGCGAGGCCGACATGATGATCCTCCCCGCCGAGGGGGCGACGGTCGAGGGCGCCGAGTCCGTGGAGATGGAGGGCTTCACCCACGCGGGCTACCTCCTGCACCCGCGGTGCTTCGGCCGGGTGTTCGAGGTCCTGGGCCGGGGATAGCCGCGGGGTATTTCCGGGGGTGCTGGCACCCTCGAAAATACCCGCGTCCTATCCCCGGGGGTGCTGGCACCCCTGAAAATACCCGCGTCCTATCCCCGGGGGGTGCTGGCACCTTCCGCCGATAGGCGCGTCCTATCCGCGGAAGGTGCTGGCACCCTTTCCGGATAGCCGCGACCTATTTCCGGGGGTGCTGGCACCCTCGAAAATACCCCGCGGCTATCCCCGGGGGGTGCTGGCACCCTCCGGCGAAGCCCCTGGGGGCATCTCACCGCCCACGGAGGCCCACGCCATGACCGAAGCGAAGCCCACGGGGCGAGAGATCACGTCCAGCGAAGACATCGCCGCGCTGGTGAAGGGCGCGAGGCGGGTGGCCGTGCTCGGGATCAAGACCGCGGCCCAGTCGGGGCAGCCCGCGTACTACGTGCCGGAGTACCTCGCCGGGGCGGGCGTCGAGGTGATCCCGGTGCCGGTGTACTACCCCGAGGCCACGGAGATCCTCGGCCAGCGGGTCTACCGCGCCGTGAAAGACATCCCGGGCACGGTGGACATCGTCGATGTGTTCCGCCGCCCCGCGGACATCGACGCGCACCTCGACGACATCATCGCCGCGCGCCCGAGGGCCGTGTGGTTCCAGAGCGGGATCCGTAATGACTCCGCGGCGAAGCGCCTCCGCGACGCGGGCATCGACGTCGTGCAGGACCGCTGCCTCATGGTCGACCACCGACGCTACGGCTGAACGCGCGGCGTTGAGCCCGGGGGCCCTCGCGTACTACACCGCGGGCCGACCCGACCGTGCCGCCGCCCTCCACCGACGAACGCTTCCCCTGGGCCCGGGTGTCGAACCTCGCCCTCTCGGCGGCGGCGCTCTTCGCGGCGATGGCCCTCGCCCGCTACGGCACCTTCCACAACGACACCTTCGACCTGGCCTTCTACGCCCGCACCGTCTGGGGCCTCGGCCGCCTCGACCTCTGGAACCCCCTCGTCGGCGCCGACGCCCGCGGCCTGCACCTCTCCCCCGCGCTGATCCCCCTCGCGCTCCTCTCGCGGGTCGTCCCCACCGTACCGCTGCTGCTCATCACCCAGGCCGCTTGCGTGTGCGGCGCGGCCATCCCCCTCGCCCGCCTCGCCGCGCGCCGCGTCGGTCACCCCTGGGCGCCGTACCTCACCGCGGGGGTGTACCTCCTCCTGCCCGCCGTCGGCTCCGTGGCCTCCTACGAGTTCCACCCCAGCGCGATGGCCCTCCTACCCCTCGCCCTCGCCCTCGATTTCTTCGACGACCGCCGGGTGCGCGCCGGGGTGATCTCCCTCGTCGTCGCCGCCCTCTGCCGCGAAGACGTCGCCCTCGTCGCCGCCCTCACCGGCCTCGCCCTCGCGCTCCGACCGCAGCACCGTACCGCCGGCCTCGCGGCCTTCGTCGGCTTCACCGCCTGGTTCGCCCTGTGGCTCTTCGTGATCGCGCCGCGCTACCTCCCCGCGCACGGCTCGCTCCAGCTCCACTACGGCCACCTCGGGTCGTCGCCCGCCGACATCGTGAAGAACATCCTCCTGCACCCGGTCGCGTCGGCGCGCGCGCTCGCGACCCCCGCCAGGATGCTCTACCTCCCGCGGCTGCTCCTGCCCGTGGCCTTCCTCCCGCTGCTCCGACCGCGGTGGCTGCTGCCCGTCGCGGCCCCCCTCGCGATCAACCTCCTGTCGCAGTTCCCCACGGCGGTGCAGGTCCACTCGCACTACAGCGTGCTGGCCGCGCCCTTCATCGTCGCCGCGGCGGTTCACGGCGCCGCGCAGGTGATGGTGACGGGCGGAGCGAGCTCCGACCGCTGGGGCCTCGCCGCGGTGATCGCCGTCTGCGTGGGCACCCTCCACATGCAGCACCGCGCGGGGGTCGTTCCCGTCATCGGCCGCCGCTTCGACCGCCGCGAGCTCGTCTCGGACACACGCACCGAGGCGCTGAGCGCCGTGGTCGACCTCATCCCCAACGACGCCAGCGTGCGGGGGCCCGATTTTCTCCTCGCGCACGTCGCCGAGCGGCCGCGGGTGTACCGCCACGCGCCGCCCTTCAACGCCGCCGACTTCGTGGTGCTCTCCACGGAGCACCGCGCGCACCACACCGGCACCCAGGAACTCTGGCGCAACGACGAGGAGCAGCGCCTCCGCGAGGCCCTCCTCCCGCGCGCCTACGGCGTCTGGACCGTCGTGGGAGACTTCATCGTGCTCCGCCGGGGGTGGTCTCCCCGCACCTACGCCCGCGGCCGCTGGGTCGAGTTCACCCCCGACCCCGCCGCGCACCGCGCGCACGTCGACGTGGGCTCGAGCCTCGCCGTCGCGGGCTGGGGCCTCGCTCCCAACCCTCGCGGGTCGCGGGTGAGGATCCTCCTGGGGACGACGCGGCGGTGGCCGCACGCCCTCGGGCT
>JAEYZO010000736.1 GCA_023428035.1 Pseudomonadota bacterium
ATTTGCTCCCGGACGCGGCGGCTCGTCCGCCGCGGCTCGGTGCCGGTTCGAGCACCCGCGCCCGTACAAGCGCCCGCGGTGAAGCCGCGTAGTTCCGCGGCGCACGACACGCCGCGTCCGGGAGCCAATCACCCCACTACCAGCCGCGACGAGCGCTGGACGCTCTCTCGCGTCGCTGGTATCCCTCCCGGCCGCCATGATCCCCGAGACCCGCAGCCGCTTAGAGGACCTCGCCCGCAGGGCCGAGAACCTCGGGAGGTACCTTTGACCTCCCGAGGCTACGCAAGCGCATCGAAGAGCTCGACGCGCTGAGCAGTCGCCCAGGCTTCTGGGACGACGCCGTCGCGTCGCAGAAGCTCCTGAAGGAGCGCGCGGAGAAGGAGGGCACCATCCAGAGCGTCGAGTCGCTCTCGACGCAGGTGCGCGACGCGCAAGAGCTCCTCGAGCTCGCCGCGGCGGAGAACGACGAAGACGTCGCGAAGGAGATCGAGACCTCGCTCGACCCCATCGAGGCCCTCGCGCGCAAGATGGAGCTCGAGCAGATGCTCTCGGAGCCCGAAGACCGCGCCGACGCCATCGTCGAGATCAACGCCGGCGCGGGCGGCGTCGACGCCATGGACTGGTGCCAGATGCTCCTGCGGATGTACTCGCGCTGGGCCGAGCGCCGCGGGTTCGCGGTGAAGATCCTCGACGAGACCGAGGGCGAAGAGGCCGGGCTGAAGTCGGTCTCGCTGGAGATCTCGGGCACCTACGCCTTCGGCTACCTCAAGGCCGAGAACGGGGTGCACCGGCTCGTTCGCATCTCGCCCTTCGACGCCAACGCGAGGAGGCAGACAGCCTTCGCGGCGGTGAGCGTGGTCCCCGACATCGACGAGGAGATCAACATCGAGGTGAAGGAGGGCGACTACACCCGCGACACCTTCCGCTCGGGCGGCAAAGGAGGCCAGAACGTGAACAAGGTCGAGTCGGCCGTGCGCATCGTGCACAAGGCCACCGGCATCACGGTCAAGTGCCAGAGCGAGCGCTCGCAGCTCGAGAACACCCGCATCGCGCTCAAGGCCCTAAAGGCCAAGCTCTACATGCTGGAGAAGCAGAAGCGCGAAGAGGCCTTCAAGGGAAAGTTCGAGTCGAACAAGACCGACATCGCCTTCGGCCACCAGATCCGCTCCTACGTGCTCGCGCCCTACCAGATGGTCAAAGACCTCCGCACCGAGACCGAGACCAGCAACGTCGACGGCGTGCTCGACGGAGACATCGACACCTTCGTGGAGTCGTGGCTCCTCGACGCCATGAAGCGCCGCACCGCGCAGGGCACCACCTCGGCGCTCTGATCCCCTCCCACTCTCCTCTCAGCCCCCAGCACACCGCCATGTCCTCTGACGACGCATCGACGCTCGAGGCCGTGCGCCGCGCCAAGGCCGACGCCTGGCGCCGCCGCGGCATCAACCCCTTCGGCAACGACCCCGGCGCCCTCGACCCCATCGCGACGGTGGTCGAGCGCCACCGCGAGCACGACCAGGCCACCCTGGAGCGCGAGCACTCGGGCGCCCTCTACCGCGTCGCGGGTCGGGTGATCGCCCTGCGCGACACGGGCAAGCTGGTCTTCATCAAGCTCCGCGAGGGCGAGGGGGAGATCCAGCTCTTCTGCTCGGCGCGCGACATGGGTGAGGGCTTCGCGGCCCTCAAGGAGCTCGACCTCGGGGACATCCTCCTCGCCGAGGGGCCGCCGATGCGCACGCGCATGGGCGAGCTCTCGGTGCAGGTGAAGTCCGTTCGGCCGCTGACCAAGAGCTACACGCCCATCCCGAGCGAGTGGTACGGCATCGGCGACGTCGAGACGCGCTACCGGCAGCGCTACGCCGACCTCATCGCGAACTACCCCGAGGTGCCGCGGGTGTTCCGCGCGCGGAGCCTCATCGTGAGGGCGCTGCGAGACTGGTTCGACCGGGAGGACTTCCTCGAGGTCGAGACCCCGACGCTGCAGTCGATCCGCGGCGGGGCGACGGCGCTGCCCTTCGTCACGCACCACAACGCGCTCGACCTCGACCTCTTCCTGCGCGTGGCGCCCGAGCTCTACCTCAAGCGCCTCATCGTGGGGGGCCTGCAGAGGGTCTACGAGATCGGTCGGGTGTGGCGCA
This sequence comes from Pseudomonadota bacterium, assembly GCA_023428035.1. GTDB lineage: Bacteria > Myxococcota_A > Polyangia > Polyangiales > JAEYZO01. The sequence continues at coordinate 2,139 of JAEYZO010000736.1, forward strand.
ACGAGGGCCTCTCTACGCGGCACAACCCCGAGTTCACGATCCTCGAGTTCTATCAAGCCTGGGCCACCTACGAGGTGCTCATGGACGAGACCGAGGACCTCGTCACCTCCTGCGACCGCGCGCTCCTCGACCGCTACCCCCAGTACGGCGAGGGTCGGTCGTTCTCCCTCGCGCGGCCCTGGCGCCGCGTTCGGATGCTCGACGCCGTCACCCACGCCTTCGAGCGACGTCACCCCGACCTCGCCTCGCTCTGGGACAAGGGCGCGGCGCTCACCGACTGGCAGCGCCTCCGCGGTGAGGTCGTCGCGCGGCCCGGTCTTCAGCCCGCGACGCGGGAGCACTTCACCCGCTGCGCCACCGCGGGGGAGCTGCTGTTCACCCTCTTCGAGACCTACGCCGAGCCGCACCTCGTCGACGACTACCGCTCGGACGACGGCTCGCTCTCGGTGCCGGTGTTCATCGTCGACTACCCCTTCGACGTCTCGCCGCTCGCGCGCAAGACCGACCCCGACAAGCAGGAGGCTCGCTACGGCGCGGGCTTCCCGGTGACCTTCACCGACCGCTTCGAGCTGTTCGTCGAGGGTCGCGAGCTGGCCAACGCCTTCTCGGAGCTCAACGACCCCGACGACCAGGCCGAGCGCTTTCGCGCTCAGCTCGTCAACCGCGAGCGCGGCGACGCCGAGGCGATGGACTTCGACGCCGACTACATCCGCGCGCTCTCCTACGGGATGCCGCCCACCGCGGGCTTCGGCCTCGGGGTCGACCGGCTCGTGATGCTGCTCACCGGGCAGAAGGCGATTCGCGACGTGGTGCTCTTTCCGCTGCTGCGCCCCGAGACGGAGTGAGGGTAGAACGTCGGCCGGCCGATGGTCGTCGACCTGCTGCTCCTGTGGCTCCTCTCGAAGCTGGTGCGCCCGGCCCGGCGGCAGTACCTCCAGCTCGCGTGGGTCGTGCTGTGCCTCTCGCTCGCGGTGGGGGAGTACCTCCTCGCGAACCGCCTGGGCCTTCGCCGTAGCTGGGACCCGTCGCCGAACCGCGCGCTGGTGTTCTTGCGCGTGGGGGTGATCGTCGCAGTGCTCGAGGCCTACTTCGTCTCGTCGCTCCTCTGGCTGCCCGTGCTCTTCGACCGGCTCGAGCGCTCCAAGGCCGAGGTGCTCGTCGCGGTGCGGCAGCTCCGGGCGAGGAAGAGCGGCTTCCTCACGGCCATCTCCTTCCTGGCCTTTCTGGGTGTGGGCCTGGGGGCCTTCGCGCTCTGCATGACCGTGTCGGTGATGGGGGGCTTCGGCAACGACCTCAAACGCAAGATCCTCGGCAACAACGCCCACGTGGTGATCGACCGTGAGCGCGGAGGCTTCACCGACTGGAGGCCGTTGCTCTCCCAGGTGCGCGCGCTGCCCGAGGTGACCTCGGCCACACCCCTCGTGCAGGGAGAGGTGATGGTGACCTCGCAGACCAACCTCTCGGGGGTGATCCTCCGGGGCATCGACCCGTCGGGCGTGGGTCAGGTGATGAACCTCCAGCGCGACCTGATCCGCGGTCGCCTCGACTACCTCCGCGAGCCCGCGCGGCTCGACCGCCTGCGCCCCGAAGACCGCCGCCCCATCGCCGCCCGCGGCGAGGACGACCCTCCGCCCTCGCCGTCGTCGCCGTCGGTGCCGATGCCCTCGACGCCCTCGCCTTCGCGGCGCGAGCCCGGCGCCGAGCCCCTCCCTGGGATCATCGTGGGCCGCGAGCTCGCGACGAACCTCCACCTCGTGGTGGGGGACGAGGTGCGGGTGGTCTCTCCCTTCGGGGGCCTCGGGCCGATGGGGCCGATGCCGAAGACGAAGCTCTTTCGCGTCGCGGCGATCTTCTACTCGGGGATGTACGAGTACGACACCAAGTACGCCTACGTGACGATCCCTGTGGCGCAGCGGTTCTTCAACCACCGCGACGACGCGATCACGGCCATCGAGCTGCGGCTGACCGACGTGGAGCTCAGCGACGGGGTGGTCGCGGCGGTGAGGCCGCTGGCCCGCGCGAGGCAGCTCCGGGTGCGCGACTGGAAGCAGTTGAACGAGAAGCTCTTTCGCGCGCTGGGCTTGGAGAAGCTGTTGATCTTCCTCCTGCTCACGGTGGCGATCATCGTGGCGAGCTTCTCGATCGTGGCGACGCTGTTGCTTCTGGTGACCGAGAAGGGGCGCGAGATCGCGGTGCTCAAGGCGATGGGGGCGAGCGACGGGTTCATCACCCGGGTGTTC
>JAEYZO010000754.1 GCA_023428035.1 Pseudomonadota bacterium
GTGCGCGCCCGCCTCGGGCCCGCCCTGCGCCGCGCGCGGGTCGCGTGGCCTCCGAGGCGTCTCTGGCTCGTGGCCTTCAAGGAGGAGCGATCGCTGAGGGTCTACGCCGCCGGCCCTGACGGAGCGCCGCGACGTCTCACCGACTACCTGATCTACGCGGCGAGCGGGGGCCCTGGCCCGAAGCTCCGCGAGGGCGACGGGCAGGTGCCCGAGGGGCTCTACCGCGTGTCGGCGCTCAACCCGAACAGCGCGTACCACCTCGCGCTGCGCGTCGACTACCCCAGCGTAGAAGACCGCGCCCGCGCGAGGGAAGACCGCCGCGAGCGCCTCGGCGGAGACATCATGATCCACGGCGGCGCGGCCTCGGTGGGGTGCCTCGCGGTGGGAGACCCTGCCGCCGAAGACCTCTTCGTCATGGCCGCCCGCGCCGGCGCGCGGAACGTCTCGGTGTGGATCGCCCCCGTCGACCTCCGCGCGCGGCCCGGGTGGCGCCCTCCTCCCGGCTTGCCCGCGTGGACGCCCGCCCGCTATGAGCGCCTGCGCGCCGCCCTCGCGACGCTGCCCTGAGCCCTCGAGACCGTCACCGATGCGCGAGCACCGACCGAGCTTCACCGCGGCCTTCGTGGCCGCCTGCCGCGGGCTCGGCCCGCTCCTGCCCGAGCGCTTGCGGCTCGTCGATGACCCCCTCGGCGCGCGCTTCGCGGGAGACGCCCTGGGCGAGCTCGCGGGCGCGCTCCGTGAGGTCGGCCCGGTGACGCGCAACGCGGCGATGGCGGGGCTCGCGCCCATGCTCCCGTGGGTGCTCTACATGCAGGTGCGCACGCGGGCCCTCGACGACGCCCTCCTCGCGGCGGTGGGCTCGGGGTGCAGGCAGGTGGTGATCCTCGGCGCGGGCTTCGACGCGCGGGCCTCGCGGCTGCGAGACGTCCTTCACGAGGTCGCGGTGTACGAGGTCGACCACCCCGCGACGCAGGCGCGAAAGCGCGCCGTCATCGACGCCGCGGGGGAGCCCTCGCTCGCGCGCTACCTCGCGTGGGACTTCGAGCGCGACCCGATGCGCGAGCTCCCCGCGCGGCTCGCGGCGATGGGGCACGACCCGTCGCGGGTGACCTTCACCCTCTGGGAGGGCGTGACGATGTACCTCAGCGCGGGCGCCCTCGACGCCACCGTCGAGGCCGTGGCGGGGTACAGCGCGCCGGGGTCGCGGCTCGCGTTCAACTACGTCGAGCGCGCGCTGGTGGAGTCTCCCGGCGCCCTCGCGGCGCTCGTGTCGCGCTTCGTGAAGGGGGTGGGCGAGCCCTTTCGCTCGGGCTTCGACCCGACGAGGCTGCCCGAATGGCTCGCGGCGCGGGGCTTCTCGCTAGTGACCGACGACGACTTCTCCGAGCTGGCGGACCGTCTCCTGCCGCGGCCGTGGTCGCGCGTCGCCCGGATAGGCCGTCGCCTCGCGGTCACCGAACGTATGGCGGTGGCCGCGCGCCACACCCCCGCCCCGTGATAGGTGTTGCGTCATGACCTTCGGGGAGACGCATCCGGTGGAGCACCTGGAGGGCAGCGTGGCGGAGCTCCGTCGCAGGGCGAGGCTCGCGGTGGCCGCGCTGGTCGCGACGGCGCTGGTGCGCGCGGTCGACGCCGCGGCGAGGGGGTGGTCCATCGGGCGGGTGCGCGCCTTCGAGCGGAGCGAGCTCGACCTCTCCGCCCTCGAAGCGGCAGACACCGTGGTGAACGCCACCGCGGTGGGCATCAACGTCCTTCTGGTGGTGACGGCGGCGCTCTTCCTGCGGTGGGTGCACCGCCTGGTGGCGCTCACCCGCTCCCTCGGCGGCTCGAGCGTCGGGGTCACCCCCGCCGAGGCCGCGTGGGCCTTCGTCATCCCGATCGTGAGCTTGTACCGACCCTTTCAGGTGATGCGCGCGACGCGCGACGCGCTCGAGCCCGAGGCCTTCGAGAACCCTCCGCCCCGCGTCGACGCCGACGCCGCCGCGCACTACCGCGACGCCGCGATCGCGGTGCCGCCGCCCCCGCCCGCGCTCCCGCAGGCGACGCTCGGCGCGTGGTGGGGGAGCTTCGTGCTCATGAACATCACGGGCCGCTTCGCCCAGGGCAACCCCACCGACCTCTCGGGCGTGGTGAGCACCTACCAGGTCGCCTGCGCGGTCGACGCCCTCGCCCTCGTCGCCGCGGGCTTCGCGGTCACCGTGGTGCGGGCGCTCACCGCGCGCCTCGACGAGCGCTTTCGCCGGCTGCGCTTCGCGACCCCCGAGGCCCTCGCGCGGCAGGGCTTCGTCGGGGTCCCCTGACCCCAGGTCAGTGCTCGTCCTCGTCGGGGAGCTCCTGCGTGTAGCGCTGGCCCTCGACCTCGAGCGTGAAGCGGTCGTGGCCCCGCGGGAGCGTGAACTCCAGCACCGCGGGGAGCCTCCCCTCGTAGCGCTTCACCAGCTTGCCCTTCGCGTCGTAGACGGCGCCGCCCGACGCGACGGTCATCGTGCCGTCGACCAGGCCGGAGACGAGCTCGGCCATCTGGTGCATCTCCTCGGCGACGCGGTGGCACCACAGGTGCTCGGCGTCGGGCACCTCGACGTGGGCGATCTCTTCGAGCTGCGCCTCGTTCACCTGTGACCCCACCCCCACCAGCACGAAGTGCATCGGCGGGAGCTCCCTCCGCGCGATCCGAGACGCGATCTGCTGCGAGAGCTTGTGCACCTCGGCCTGGTCGCTGATGACCCCGTCGGTGACGAAGACCCCGCAGCCCTTCTTCGCGCCGTGGTTCGCCTGCGCCTTGAGGTACTCCACGAAGTCACGCACCGCGGGCGCGAGGCGCGTGCCGCCGCCGTACTCCTTCGGCCCGGAGACGGTCAGCTCCGCCGCGTCGCGGCTCGACAGCTCGCCCATGAGCTCGACGGCGCCGCCGTTGCCGCAGGCCCAGTACGCGACGCGGAGCTTTCCGTTGCGGTCCTTCGTGGCGAGGTACTGGAGCATCCGGCGCACCTGCGGCTCGACGCGGTTGGTGCGCCCGCGCGGACCAGGGACGTGGTCGTCGTCGTGGTCTTCACCCTCCTCGTCGTGGTCTTCGCCGTCACCGTGGTGCTCCTCGCCGCGGAACCACCCGAACAGGCGCGCGAGGAGGCCGGGCTTCTTCGCGGGCTCCTCGGGCTCGTCGGCGCCCGCGGTCTCGACCCTCGTCGCGGGCGGGGGCGCGTGGTCGTGCTCGTAGAGCGGCAGGTCGTCGCGGTAGCGGTACTCGTCGATCATGCTGCCCGAGCCGTCGACGTAGAGGGCCACGTCGACGTCCTCGACGGCGGGGTCGTGCAGGAGGGTGACCGTCACCACGCCGTCGTCGACGTGGATGTCCGCGAAGGGCGGGGAGAGTTTGTCGTGCGCGTGTCCCATGCGCGGGAGGGTATCGCCGCTCGCGCCGCGAGTGGGAGTACAGTCTCCGCCCGGAGGTGAACCCCGTGCGGAACCCTTTCCTCTGGATGTCCCTGCTCTCCCTCGGGTGCAGCAGCGCCGTGCTCCCGATCTCGAACGACGCCGCGGTGACCACCGA
>JAEYZO010000782.1 GCA_023428035.1 Pseudomonadota bacterium
TAGAGACAGCATCAGCGCGGCGCGACCGCGGGCGACGAGCTCCGGCGGCACCGCGATCTGCGGGTTGAGCCCGTTGCGCGGAGCGTCTTCGCAGCGCGCCAGCCAGGTCGGGACGTCGGTCGGCGCCGTGGGTGTCGCCGCGGGCGTCAACGGCGTCTGCGCGGCGGCGCAGGGGCCCGCGTGGCGCCAGCGGAGACCGCCTCCGGGGAGCGGGGCGCTGGAGCTGCGACCGTCGCAGGCGCAGAAGTCCATGGGCGTCGGGCGCACGTTCGCGGGCCAGCAGCGACGTCGCGCGGGGCCCTCGCAGCCCGCCTCGAAGTAGGGCACCTCGTCGTCGCGGCACGCGCGCCCGACCACCTGCGCGTCGACGGAGGTCGCCAGCGAGAGCGTCAGCGCGAGCGCGGCGGTGGTCGCGGCGCGGGTCACAGCCGCAGGCCGTCGGTGTCCGGTGGGCGGGAGCCCCCGCCGTTCAGCGCGCGCTGCATGAACACCACGTCGAGGAAGCGCCCGTGCTTGTACCCCACGTCCCGAGCGGCGCCCGCGTGCACGAAGCCACACGACTCGTGCAGTTTGATCGACGCCGCGTTCGTCGAGTCTCCGATCACCGCCAGGATCTGTCGCAGTCCCAGCGCCTCGCAGCGCGCGACGAGCTCCGTGAGCAGCGCGCGACCCACGCCCCGCCCGCTCGCCTCGGGGGCGACATACACCGAGTCCTCGACCGTGTACCGGTAGGCCGACCGCAGCCGGAACGGACCCGCGTAGGCGAAGCCCACCACGGCGCCGTCTTCCTCCGCGACGAGGTAGGGCAGCGCCCGGTCGAGCACCGCGGTGACCCGCGAGGACATCTCCTCCACGGTGGGGGCGAGCTCCTCGAAGGTGCCGGTGCCCACCGCGACGTGGTGGGCGTAGATCGCCTGCACCGCGGGCGCGTCGGCGAGGGTCGCCGCTCGAACGCTCAAACCCACGGCGCTACGTCCAGCGTACCTCGGGCGGAGGGAACGCCGGCTTCGCGTAGAGGTAGCCCTGCTGGCAGTCGCACTGCACCTCCAGGAGCGCGTCGCGCTCCGCGGCGGTCTCGACGCCCTCGCACACCACCCTGAGACCCAGCTTGCGGCAGGCCTCGGCGATGCGCGCGACCAGCTCGCGGCGCACGTCGTCGGCGTCGAGGCCCCGCACCAGCGACATGTCGATCTTCACCACCTCGGGCTTGAGCTGGGTGATCGCCGTGAGGCCGGCGTAGCCCGCGCCCAGGTCGTCGACCGCCACCCGGTAGCCCTGCTCCCGCAGGCGGGTGGTGACGACGTCGAGGGGCCCCAGGGCGTCGAGGGAGGCCCGCTCGGTCACCTCGAGCACCACCCGCTCGGCGTACGCCGCGAGGGGCTCGTGGCCCGACAGGAAGGCCTCGCAGGCCAGGTCGCGGGGGTGGAGGTTCACGTACACGTCGACCTCGGGGGGCAGGCCCGGCACCGCGTCGGCGACCCGCGCGCGCACCGCGGAGCCCAAGGCCTCGACGCGGCCCAGGCGCTCGGCGGCGTCGAGGAGCGCGCCGGGGTGCGGGAGCGACGGCTCGCGGCTGCGCATCAGGGCCTCGTACGCGATCACCCGGCGCTCCGTCGGGATCACGATGGGCTGCAGCGCCACCCACAGCCCCGCCACCGCGCGCTCGAACTGCACCTCGAGGGAGGCCAGGTCCGAGGGCTGCTGCGCGTTCTGGCCCAGGAGCGCGAGGGCCTCTCGCTTCAGCCGCGCCAGGGAGCCGATGTGACCCGCGTGGCGCAGCACGTCGACCAGCGTGCGCGAGTCGACGGGCTTGTGCAGGTACAGCATCGCGCCGAGGCGCACGGCCTCCTCGGCGAAGGCCTCGTGGCTCGACCCGGTCACCAGCACCACCGGCGCGTCGATGCCCTCGCCGCGGAGCGCGCGCAGGAGCGCCACGCCGTCCATCTGCGGCATCGCGACGTCGCTCAGCACCACGTCGAAGCTCGCGAGGTCGGCGCGCGACACCGCCGCGACGCCGTCGCGCTCGGTCGCGACGCTGAAGCCCTCGAGCTCCAGCAGCCGCTCCCACGTCCGGCGGATCAGGTCGTCGTCGTCGACCAGGAGAACTCGTACCGTGTCCATCGTGCCCGTGAGAGGCCTTATCAGGCGCCACCGCCGAGCTCAAAGACTTTTGCCACCACGCGCCACGATCCGACGTGTTTCGTGGGCCCCGACACTCATCAACACAAGCTCGGTGGCGATCTGAAAATTCCGATAAGGGATAACCCCTATAGGCCCTGCGGGCTCGCGCCGCGCAGGCGCTCATTCACGAGCGTGCGGAGCTGCATCGGGTCGAAGGGTTTCTCGATTCTCAGGTTGGTCGCGCGGTCGAGGAACTCCCTCGCGCGTGGGGTGAAGGCCCCGCCGGTGACGAAGATGATCCGCGAGGCGACCTCCGCGGCGCCGCCCGCGCGGAGGGCGTCGTAGAGGTCCATGCCCGTGGTCTGCGGCATCATGAGGTCGCAGAAGATCACGTCGAAGGTGACGGCGCGGTTGAGGAGGAGGTCGAGCGCCTCGCGGGCCCGCTCGACGCAGGTCACGTCGTGCTCCCGCGCGAGGGTGCGCCGCATGACCTGCCCGACCATGGGCTCGTCGTCGATGACCAGGACGCGGCCCCGGCGGGGCGCGGCCTGGGCGCGCGGGGGCGCCGAGGGGGGGCGCTCGGCGCTGTCGGCGGCGGTGGATCGGAGCCGCACGCTGAAGGTGGTGCCCTTGCCGACCTGACTCTCGACGCTCACCTCGCCGCCGAGGCCCGTCACGATGCGGTGGCAGATCGAGAGGCCGAGCCCCGTGCCGACCCCCGCGGGCTTGGTGGTGTAGAAGGGCGTGAAGAGCCGGCCGAGGCGCTCGCGGGGGATGCCCGAGCCCGTGTCGCGGACGTCGACGCGCACCATGCCGTCGGGGTCGACGGAGGTCACCACGCGGATCTCGTTGTGCTCGGCGTCGCCCTCGGGGATCGCCTGCGCGGCGTTCACCAGGAGGTTCAGGAACACCTGCCCGAGGCGGGACTCGTTGCCGAGCACGTGCGGGGTGGCGCCGTAGTCCTTCACGAGCCGGGCCCGGTGGCGGATCTCGTTCCAGGCCATGCGGAGCGTCGACTCGAGCACCCGGCGCAGGTCGACGGGCTCGACCCGGTCGGCCTCCTCCGCGCGGGAGAAGAGCGACAGGTCGCGCACGATCATCCGTATGCGCTCCGCGGAGTCCCTCGCGTCGCGCAGCTCGTCGCGCAGGTCGTGGAAGCGGTCTCGGCCCCGCTCCGGCGCGAGGGCCTCGACCACCCGCAGCGCGAGGTCGATGTTCACCGTCACCGCCGCGAGGGGGTTGTTGATCTCGTGCGCGACGCCCGCGGCGAGGGTGCCCACCGAGGCCATCCGGTCGGAGATCATCAGCTGCGCCTCGGTGCGCTTCTTCTCCGTGACGTCCCGGGCGACGATCACCGCGCCCACGGTCTCGCCGTCGAGCTGCACGGGCCCGAGGTGGCTCTCG
>JAEYZO010000797.1 GCA_023428035.1 Pseudomonadota bacterium
GAGGCGCAGATCTGCCCCGCGGGGCAGGCGTTGCCGCAGGCGCCGCAGTTCTCGCGGTCGTTGCGGGTGTTGGCGCAGTAGCGCGCGCCCGCGCCGCAGGCGTTGCCGCAGGCGCCGCAGTTGGCCCGGTCGCTCTGGAGGTCGCGGCAGGTGCCCGCGCAGTCGGTGGTGCCCATGGCGCAGGTCGTGACGCAGGCGCCCATCGCGCAGACCTGCCCGGCGGCGCAGGCGGTGCCGCAGGCGCAGCAGTTGGTGCGGTCGTTCTGCAGGTCGCTGCAGGTGCCCGCGCAGTCGGTGAGCCCCGACGAGCAGGTGGTGACGCACGCCCCGGAGGCGCAGATCTGCCCCGCGGGGCAGGCGTTGCCGCAGGCGCCGCAGTTCTCGCGGTCGTTGCGGGTGTTGGCGCAGTAGCGCGCGCCCGCGCCGCCGTCGGCGCCGGCGTCGCCCTGGCCGCCGCAGAGGGCGAGGGTCGGGCCGCAGTCGAGGCCGCAGGCGCCCATGGAGCAGACCTCTCCGGCGGCGCAGGCGTTGTTGCACATGCCGCAGTGCGCGCGGTCGGTGTCGGTGGTCACGCAGCGGTCGCCGCAGAGCACCTGGCCGGGGGGGCACGAGGCCTGGCACCGACCCGCGACGCAGACCTGCGAGCGCGGGCACTCGTTGCCGCACATGCCGCAGTGGTCGGGGTCGGTCATGGTCGACACGCAGGCGCCTTCGCAGGCGACCTGCGGCGCGGTGCACTGCACGTCGACGGGGACGTCGACCGTCGCGTCGACCCCGCCGGCGTCGGCGCCGACCACCGAGCTCGAGGAGTCACACCCGAGCAGCGCCCCCAGCGCCGCGAACGCGAGCCATCTACACCATGGTTTCATCGAAGCACCATCTACGGGGAGACGTCGCGCCCGCGGCTCGACTGCCGCGCGGCGGACGCGTCCCTGCCGGGCCATCTCAACCGGCGGGGCGCTCCGAGGTCAACCGCGGTGCGTCGCCGCGCGCGCCACGTCGGTGAAGATCCCCTCGGCGACGAGGTCGAGCATGGCGTCGACCAGCAGCTCGGGGGGCTCGTCGGTCTCGCGCAGCACGAGCTGGTAGAGGAGTTCCTTGATGATCCCGACGAGGCAGTAGGAGCGCACGCGGCGCTGCCCGGGTCGCACGAGCCCGGCGGCCTCGGCCTGCTCCAGCGAGCGCTCGAGGATGGCGGTGATCTCGTCGTAGAAGGCCAGGAGCCTCTGGTCGAAGTCCTTGTCGAGGCCCACCGCGGCGGAGAGGAGGATGCGCGCCATCAGGGGCTCGGCGAGGAACCTCCGCACGACGCGCAGGAGGTTCGCCCTCAGGTCGCCCATGGCCCTCGCGTGGTCGCCGTCGAGCACCACCGTGGTGATGTCGTCCGAGAGCCGCGCGACGAAGCTGGTGACGAGCTCCTCGAAGACCGCGCGCTTGTCCTCGAAGTACAGGTAGAAGGTCCCGCGGGCGACCTTGGCCCTCGCCACGACGTCGTCGATGCGCGCGTCGTGGTAGCCCTTCTCCGCGAAGACCTCGGCCGAGACCCTCAGGAGCTGTGCGCGCCGCCGCTCTCTCTCGGTGCTCGCCATCGCGGCGCGTGGAGTACCACAACCCGCGCTCACCAACGCATGAGCCCGACCACCGCGGCCTCCGCCGCCCGCCGCGCGTCGGCCGTGGGCGGCTGCAGGAGCGCGAGCCCCACCGCGGTGGCGAGGGCCCAGCGCGCGAGCTCCTCGGTGGGCACGGTCGGGCGCATCCCCGCGGCGGCGAGGGCCTCGTCGAGACGTCGCGCGAGCTGCGCGATCACCCCCGCGGAGTGCAGGGTCACCGCGCCCGACAGCCTCGGGTCGTGGGCCGCGAGGGCCGAGAGCGACGCGAACACTCGCAGGGGGGCCGAGGGGTCGGGCGGGCTCCACCACGCCGAGAGCAGCGCTCGGGCGCGGGCGAGGGGAGGGTCGGTGTCAACCGTCGCGCGGTCCGCGAGGGCGACGAGCTCGTCGGCGCAGCGCGAGAGCGCCGCGTCGACCAGGGCGTCCTTCGAGTCGAAGTGGTGGGTGACGGCGCCCTTCGAGAGGCCGACGGCGACGGCGATGTCGGCGAGGGTCGCGCCCGCGGGGCCGCGCTCGGCGAAGAGGGTGAGGGCGGCGTCGATCACCGCGGCGCGGGTGCCCTCGGGGTCCTTGCGGGAGCGTCCGTCGGAGTCGGCCACCGACCCCACGATCACCGATGGGCGCTCGCGGGCGCAAGGCGCCCGAAGGCCCTGCACCCGCGGGGGGAGTCTGTGTATCGTCCGCGCCGCTTCGGTATGGCAGACACGCTCACGCACGGCGCCCGCGAGTGGCGAAAATGGCTCTTCGCGCTCCTCCCGCTCGTCGCGCTCGTCGAGGTGATCGCCCAGTGGGTCATCCAGGCCCGGGTGCCCAGCGACGACCACTGGCGCGCCGCCGCTAGCTTCATCCGCTCGCAGCGCCGCGAGGGTGACCTCGTCACCTCGGCCCCGCTCTGGACCGACCCCATCGCCCGGATGTTCTTCGCCGACATGATCCCCCTGCGCGACGCGGCGCGCCCCGACGCCACGCGCTACCGCCGCGCCCTCGTCGCCACCATCCGCGGCGGAGAGAACCCCGACCTCCGCGGCTGGCGCGAGGCCTCGTCGCGCTCCTTCGGCCCGGTCACCGTGCGGGTGATGGAGAACCCCTCTCCCGCGACGGTGCGCTACGACCTCATCGAGCACGCTCGGCCCGGCGACGCCGAGGTCTTCCGCGTGCGAGGAGACCAGCGCGACCCCTGCGTCTTCCGCGCGGGCTTCCCCGTGGTGGGGGGAGGGCTCGGGCAGGGCGCGCTCGCGGGCCCCGAGCGCTTTCAGTGCCCGGGCGACGGGTGGAACTACGTCGGCGCGACGGTCATTGAAGACATGCAGCACCGCGGTCGCTTGTGCCTCTGGTCGCACCCGGTGCAGGGCGGGGTGATGGTGACCCGCTGGCCCCGCGCGACCGTGGGGGAGCGCTTTCACGGCCACCACGGCATCGCCTACGAGGCCGAGCGCGGAGACGACTTCGGTCACCACGGCGGGCCCGTCGAGCTCCGGGTGCTGATCGACGACCGTGAGGTGGGGAGGGACACCCACCGCGACGAGGACGGCTGGAGGGGCTTCGAGTTCGACACCCGCGCCTTCGCGGGGGGCACCCACGCCGTCACCGTCGAGGTGCGCGCCGAAGACGCCGGGATGCGCCACTACTGCTTCGAGGGAGACCTCCGGTGAAGGACCGCCTCAAGCGCCTCTGGCCCCACGCCGTCGGCCTCGCCCTGTGCGTCGCGTACGTCTGGGTGCTCGCGCGCACCGCGCGCAACCTGGGCTTCGCTCGCGACGAGGGCTTCTACTTCCGCGCGTCGACGGAGTACGCCCGCTGGTTCGAGCTGCTCCTGCGCGACCGCGCGACGGCGGTCACCCGCGCCGCGGTCGATCGGCACTGGGGCGTCAACCACGAGCACCCGGCGCTGATGAAATCCCTCTTCGGCCTGTCGTGGCTGTACCTCCACGAGAAGTGGCGCTGGATCCAGAGCGAGAGCCTCGCGTTCCGCCTCCCGGGGATGGTGATGGGCGGCCTCGGGCTCTGGGTGACGTGGATCTTCGGCCTCCGCGCGCACTCGGCGCGGGCCGGGCTCTTCGCGGCGCTGGCCCTGGGGCTCATGCCGCGGGTCTTCTATCACGCGCACCTCGACTGCTTCGACGTGCCCGTGATGACCATGTGGGTCGCGGTGCTCTACTGCTACTGGCGCTCCCTGGAGGGCGGCCTCGGGTGGTCGATCGCCACGGGGGTGATGTGGGGCCTCGCGCTCGAGACCAAGCACAACGCGTGGTTCGTACCCATCCTCGTGGTGCTGCACTTCGCGCTCACCCGCGGCGGCGACCTCCGCTCCGACGCCGGCCGCGGGAACTTCCCCATCCCCCTCGCGCTGGTCGCGATGGCCGTGCTCGGCCCGCTGATCTTCGTGGGGCTGTGGCCCTGGATGTGGTTCGACACGCTCCAGAACGCCGCCCACGGCCCGGGCCGCTTTCAGGAGTACGTCACCTTTCACACCCAGCACGCCTACTACAACATGGAGTGGCTGGGCTTTAACTGGTTCCACCCGCCGTTCCCGCGCTCGTACATGTGGGGGATGATCCTGTTCACCGTGCCCGGGGCTACGCTGCTCCTCGCCGCGGTGGGGATCACCACGCGGCTCCCGCACGCGCTGAGAGACCTCCGCTGGGTCGCGGGGCTCGTGCCCTCCTCGATCGACCGACCGTGGGCGCGCTCGCTCCGCGCGTGGTCCGCGACCCGCGAGGGCGACGACCGACGCGGCACCGACGCGCTGATCCTCCTCGGGATGGCCGTGCCCATGGGCCCCTGGCTCTCCTCGAAGACCCCCATCTTCGGCGGCACCAAGCACTGGTTCCCCGCGTACCCCTTCATGGCCATCCTCGCGGGGGTGGGCTTCGCGTGGGCCTGCCGACGTCTCGAAGCGGCCCTCGCGCGCAGGGTCGAGCCCCGCTGGCTCCCCGCGGCGGCGCTGGGGTCCCTGATGATCCTCCCCGCGGCGCTGCAGACCGCGCACTCGCACCCCTTCGGGCTGAGCAACTACACCCCCGTCGCGGGTGGCGCGCCGGGCGCCGCGGACCTCGGGCTCAACCGACAGTTCTGGGGCTTCACCACGGGGTCGCTCGTGCCCTGGTTCAACGAGAACCTCAGGCCCCAGGCGAGGGTGTACATCCACGACACCGCGCAAGACTCCTGGGCCATGCTCCAGCGCGACGGCCGGCTCCGTGAAGACATCCACGACGCGTGGGCCATCTCCGACGCCGACGCGGCGATCGTGCACCACGAGCTGCACATGAACGAGGTCGACTACCAGGCCTGGGTGGCCTACCAGTCGCCCGCGGTGGCCTACGTGCTGCGCTACGACGGCGTACCGATCGTGTCGGTGTACCGAAACCCACGTTCGCGCTGACCCCGACGTCCTGGGCGATGGGGCAACCGGCGTCAGGGTGAGGCGACAGAGCCTCTGTCGTTCTGCCTCGGCGTCGCTGTAGCATCCAACCCACGGCGGTGATCGACGCGGATGCGCCGCGCTCGGGCGACGCCGCCGACGGAGGAGAAATGACACGGCTTTCACTTGGTCTGGCCGCGCTGCTCGTCGTGGCCGGCTGTGGCGGCGGGGAGTCTCCAGCGACCCCGCCGAACACCAACGCCGCATCGAACACCGACGGGAGCGGCGACGGCGCGCCCGTCGACACGGGGTCGCCCCAGGACACGGGCACCCCGCCCACGGACAACGGGTCGCCCCAGGACACGGGCACGCCGCCCACCGACACGGGCGACACCGACTCGGGCACGCCCCCCACCGACGCGGGCGACACCGACTCGGGCACGCCCCCCACC